>JAAYIP010000199.1 GCA_012523435.1 Bacteroidales bacterium
AGGTTATTACGGCCGACAATCAGTTTGGCTTTGATCTGTATCAACAGATTACAGCAGATACCGATCTAGATAAAAACTTGATGATCAGTCCATTGAGTATTTCTCAAGCTCTCTCTATGACCTATAATGGTGCTGCTGGAGAAACGGCGCTTGCCATGGAGCAAGGGATGCGGACTACAGGCATTGAGCGGAGCGACCTGAATACTATCAACAAAGCTCTTGTTGAGGCGCTGACTTCCCACGACCCAAAGGTGACACTGGATATTGCCAACTCGATCTGGTATCGACAGGAATACACTGTTCTACAGGATTTCATTAATTCTAACCAACAGTATTACAACGCTCAAGTGAATCCGCTGGATTTTAACAACCCAGCCAGCAAGGATATCATCAACAAATGGGTTAAAGATCAAACACGGGGGAAAATCAAGGAGATCGTCCGAGAAATCAAATCAGAATCTTTTATGTTCCTGATTAACGCTATCTATTTCAAGGGAATGTGGAAGCACGAGTTTGATAAGCGGGATACGGAAAAGGCTCCGTTCCATCTGGAAGACGGGACTGATGTGACGGTTGACATGATGTATCAAAATGCCAACCTGAATATGTTCTCCAATGAGCTGTTTACATCGGTTGAGTTGCCTTATGGGAATGGCAACTGGAGTATGTACCTGTTTTCTCCATCCGAGGGGAAAAAGGTTGCCGATGTGGAGGCCGAATTAACTCCAGAGAACTGGACCCAATGGATCACCTCCTATATCGAAAGAGAAGAGGTGACCCTTCGCTTGCCGAAATTTAAGTTCGCCTATGAAGAGAAGCTGAATGATGCACTGTGCCAGATGGGTATGGAGGAGGCCTTTTCACCAATGGCTGATTTTAGCGGAATCCTGCCGGAAGGTGGGCTCCAAATTAGTGAAGTCAGGCATAAGACTTTTATCGAAGTAAATGAAGAGGGAACAGAGGCGGCTGCAGTGACATCGGTTGAGGTGGAATTTACCAGCATTGGGAATTTTCTTGTTTTCGATAGACCATTCCTATTTGTTATTGCTGAGCGATCAACCGGATCCGTACTCTTTATCGGACGGGTTGCTAACCCGTTAGAGGAGTGAGGATTGAGAAACGACTAAACTAATTCATCATGAAAAGCAAAATTATCATCCCTGTGGTGCTTATGCTCCTGGCAGTAGCCTGTAAACCTGACGATATCGGATCGCAGGGAGATCCTTATCTGACGATCATTACGGATATGACCTGTAAGGAACCATCAGGAGTCAAGGGGAACCAGCCGGGATTTGACCAGTCATGCGTGGTGTACAATTTTGAAGGAGATAGTGTGCTGATTATCAATCACTACAATGCCTCTTTTAATTGCTGCCCCGAAGAGATTCTGGTTGATTTTGAGATCAAAGGCGACAGCCTGATCATTCGCGAAGATGACCGCGAAGAGCTGTGTCGGTGTCTTTGCTTGTACGATGTGGAGATTCGGGTTCACAATCTGAAGAAACAGCTTTACAAGGTTCGCTTCGAGGAACCTTATGTTCTAAAAGACACGACCCAGCTGATTTTTAATATGGATTTGAGAGAAGACCCGATAGGGCATGTTTGTGTGACTAGGAACTATTATCCCTACCTGTGGCAATAAAATGAATCTTATACGAAAATTAATCTTATACTAAAATGAAGTTTATCATTACCATCTCCTTAGCCAGTCTCCTAATGTTTTTTCAGGCGTGTAACCCGGATCAGGATCCGGAAGATCTGCTTACAGGACCAGGCGAGGTAGAGATGATTACGCTTGATGCGTTTGAAAACCTGCCCATGGGTCAGTTCCGGATGGATACTGTCTACATTGACGGGGATTCATTGAGGATTCAGGTCAAATACAGTGGTGGTTGTAAACCTCATGAGTTCAGGCTCTGGAAAGTGCCAGTAGCTCCGGGAGATCAATCTCCGATAGAGTTGATGTTGAGTCATGAGGACAATGGGGACACGTGTGAGGCTCTGTTTACTGTTTGGCTTGCTTACTCGCTGGATCCCATCAGAATAGCGGGGCTTAGCGAAGTGGCCTTCCTGATGCGAGGGAGTCCGGAAATGTCAATCTACTACGGTGATTACACCTATCGTTATTAAGTCGATCGGATAAGACGTCTAACTACTGATAGCGACACAATTCCAGGGGATTGTGTCGCTTGTTTATTCCGGATAATTTTCTATCTTTGCGCGTTATTTAAACGCCAATAATTAAACGAATAGACATGTACTTAACAGCAGAAAAGAAAAAGAGTTTTTTCGAAAAGTACGGGAAGTCTAATACTGATACCGGTTCCCCAGAGGGCCAGGTAGCTCTATTTTCCTACCGTATCTCGCATCTGACCGAACATTTAAAACGTAATCGGAAAGATTTCAGCACGCAGCGTGCGCTTATTCGCCTGGTTGGAAAACGTCGCCGGATTCTGAATTACCTGAAGGATCGTGATATTGAGCGTTACCGGGCTATTATCAAAGACTTGAATCTTCGTAAATAGAACCTCGAGAAAAAGGCAATTTAAGATTGCCTTTTTTTTTCCTGAGTTATCCCAAAAGAAATTATGCATCAAGTATATCAAAAGACCATTACGTTAAATGATGGTCGGACAATCACTATCGAGACCGGCAAATTGGCCAAGCAGGCCGACGGATCCGTAGTAGTGACCATGGGTAATACCATGATCCTGGCAGCGGTGTGTGCTGCCAAGGAGGCAAGAGAAGAGGTTGATTTTATGCCTCTTAGTGTCGAATACAAGGAAAAATTTGCATCAGCAGGCCGCTTCCCGGGAGGATTCCTGAAACGTGAGACCCGTCCGAATGACAATGAAATCCTGATCTCACGCCTGGTTGACCGGGCGCTGCGTCCACTTTTCCCGGACGATTATCATGCTGAAGTTTTTGTGACCATTAACCTGATCTCGGCCGACAATAACTGTCCGCCGGATGCCCTCGCCGGGCTGGCTGCTTCGGCGGCTATGTCGCTGACTACTATTCCATTTGGCGGGCCAATCAGCGAGGTTCGCGTAGCCCGGATCGATGGTGAGATGATGATCAACCCGTCAAGAGCTGATCTTGAGAATGCCGATCTGGATATGATCATCGCCGGAACTGAAGATAATATCATGATGGTTGAGGGTGAGATGAAAGAGGTGTCGGAAGCCGAAATGTTGGAAGCCATCCAGTTTGGTCACCAGGAAATCAAGAAACACTGCAGAGCGCAGATTGAGCTTCGGAACGAGCTGGGAATCACAGGGCCGCGTGAATACAGTCACGAGGTTAACGATGATGATTTGAAAAAGCAAGTTGAAGAGGCTTGCTATCAGAAGGTTTATGACATCGCCCGTGCCCAATTGCCCAAGCAGGAGCGCAACGACGCCTGGGATCAACTTCGGGATGAGTTTCTGGCCACCCTTGGAGAAGAGGTGGAGCCAACCGTACCTGGCATGGTAAAGCGCTACTTTCATGATGTGATGAAAAAAGCTACCCGCCGGCTGCTGCTCGACGAAGGAATTCGCCTCGATGGTCGGAAGACCGACGAGATTCGGCCCATCTGGTGTGAGATCGACTATCTTCCATCAGCACACGGAGCTGCGATTTTTACTCGTGGTGAAACCCAATCACTCACAACGGTTACCCTTGGCACCAAGCTGGATGAGAAAATCATCGACGAAGTGTTGCTGCAGGGGAAAGACCGCTTTATGCTACACTACAACTTTCCGCCATTCTCTACCGGAGATGCTCGGCCTGCCCGCGGCATCAGCCGCCGGGAGATCGGTCATGGAAACCTTGCACACCGGGCCCTGAAAGCCGTCATGCCGGATGTAGAAACCAACCCCTATGTGATACGAATCGTGTCGGATATCCTGGAGTCAAACGGATCTTCCTCCATGGCAACTGTCTGTGCCGGAACACTGGCGCTGATGGATGCGGGCGTGAAAATCCGGAAACCGGTTTCCGGTATCGCCATGGGACTGGTTGTTGACGAATCAGGGAAGTATGCCATCCTTTCCGATATCCTCGGAGACGAAGATCACCTGGGTGATATGGACTTTAAAGTTACTGGAACTAGCGACGGGATCACTGCCTGCCAGATGGATATCAAAGTGGACGGTCTGTCCTATGAAATCCTTCAACAGGCTTTGGAACAGGCCAGGCTGGGTCGCTTGCACATTCTTGGGAAAATCACCGAGACGATCGCAGAACCACGGGCCGACTATAAACCACACGTTCCGAGAATCGAATCCTTGAGGATTCCAAAGGAAATGATCGGCGCTGTGATCGGTACAGGAGGTAAAGTGATTCAGGATATCCAAGCTCGTACCAATACCGTAATTACGATTGAAGAAATTGACGGATTTGGTTACATCGAAGTGGCAGCTCCTGATAAAGAGGCAATTGACGCTGCTATGGACATTATTAACGGAATCATTGAGGTGCCAGAAGTCGATACGGTTTATAAAGGTCGGGTGGTCTCCATCCTGGCTTTCGGAGCATTTGTTGAAATCCTTCCCGGAAAAGAGGGACTGCTCCATATCTCCGAAATCTCATGGAGACGCCTGAATACCGTTGAGGAAGAGCTTCAGGTGGGACAGGAAGTAGAAGTCAAACTGATCGAGATCGATGAAAAGACGGGCAAATACCGCCTCTCGAGAAAAGCGCTGCTGGAAAAGCCCGAAGGATATGTCGAACCTACTGAAAGCCGCGGTCCAAGGGGCCCGAGAGAAGGTGGGCGCGACAATCGTGGCGGGGGAGATCGGCGCGGAGGAAACGGTCGGAACGATCGGGGTCCACGGCGAAACTTTGATAGGCACTAACAGCCCTATAAAGATTATTGAGAAATCCCTGCTTTGGCGGGGATTTTCTATTTTTAGGGAATGGAAATCAGAGAAAAATACCCAACCCCATACCGCTTTTTGGTGATCGAAGGGAATATCGGTGCAGGGAAAACTTCTTTGGCTGAGCGCATTAGTCGCGATTACCGGAGCAGACTGATCCTGGAACGATTTGCCGATAACCCCTTTCTGCCAAAATTCTATCAAGACCAGGAACGGTATGCTTTTCCCGTGGAGATGGCCTTTCTGGCCGATAGTTATAATCAGCTTAAAAAAGAACTCCAAGAGCCCGATATCTTCGCGCCCATGATCACGGCCGACTATTACTTCATGAAATCCCTAATTTTTGCCGCTAATACCCTGGCCGGAGATGAGTATAACCTTTATTCTCAGCTCTTTCATATTATCTACGCCTCTCTTCCAAAACCGGATCTCTATGTGTATCTCCATCAGGAACCACAAAACTTGATTAATCAGATCTGGCGGCGTGGAAGGGAATACGAATCAGCTATCACAGTCGATTACCTGCGCAAAATCCAGAATGGCTATTTTGATTTTTTTCGGCAGGAGAATAACCTGAGAATTTTGATTATGGATGTTAGAGAACTCGATTTTGTTCAAAACCAGGAACATTACCTTATCCTGATTGATAAAATTTTCGGACACACCTACCCGTTAGGAGTAACCCGGGTAATTCCCTGATCCGGAACCTCGAAACTACTGGCTGAAGCTCCGATTTCTGACGGGTTTCCTGAAAAAAATCCAAAACGTTTACTATTTTTGCCCTTATGTGGGAATCTGTATAACTAACAACAATAATGCTGATCAGTATGAAGAAAATCAACTCAGGCTTAATGCTGGCCGTAATGGCCCTTTTTATGCTATCTGGTTGCAGTGGACTGAAGAAGATGCAAAAAAATGCATCGGACATCAAGTACCAGATTAACCCGGCCGTGCTAGAAATGCACGGTGGAGATGTCAATGTTGCCATTGAAGCTACTTACCCGGCCAAATTTTTCAACAAAAAAGCGGTAGTGGTTGCTACCCCGGTTCTGAAAACGGCCAATGGGGATGTTGAATTTAAACCGATGACCCTTCAGGGCGAAAGCGTCACCGCCAATAATAAGGTGATCAATTACAAAAGTGGTGGCAAAGTGACCTACGAAGGTACTGTACCTTACGATCATGCAATGCGTGTTTCGGAACTTTATATCGAATCAGAAGCTTCCATGAAAGCTTCAAAAGTTAAGTTCGAACCGGTGAAAATTGCCGACGGGGTAATCTCAACCCCAGCTCTTCTCGCTAAAGAAAAAGGCCAACTGATTCAGGCTGCCGATAAGTTTCAGCGAGTGTTGAGTGAAACCTATGATGCTGATATCATGTACGATATCAATCGGGCAGAAGTGAAGAAAGCCCAGATGACAGCTTCTGATGTGGTCGATCTGAAAAATAAGGTCAAAGATGCCGATGCCAAGGAAAATGTTAAAATCAAAGGTATCGATATCTCCGCTTATGCCTCCCCTGATGGTGAACTAGCCTTTAACGATAAACTGGCCCGCGAACGTTCAAAAACCGCCAGCGCCTTCTTCAAAAAAGAGCTGGAAAATATGAAAGTTTCCCAGGCCGGAATGGACGAGTTCTTTAAGCTGATGTCAACCGCCGAAGACTGGGATGGTTTCCGGGACCTGGTGTCTAAATCCAATATCCAGGATAAAGACCTGATTTTACGTGTACTCTCGATGTACAGTGACCCGGTAGTTCGCGAACGTGAAATCCGGAATATTTCCGCTGCTTTCACCGAACTGGCTGATCAGATTCTGCCGCAACTCCGTCGCTCAAAACTGGCAGTAAACGTGGATATCATCGGAAAATCCGACGAACAACTTCTGAGCCTGGCTACCACTCGTCCCGGCGAACTCACCCAGGAAGAGATTCTCTATGCTGGTACCCTGACAGATAATCTGACAGCACAGAACGGTATTTACAAAGCAGCTACCACCCAGTTTGCAAACTGCCACAGAGCATGGAACAATTATGGGATGACTGCTGCTTTAATGGGTGACATGAACACCGCCCGTACTGCTATTGAGAAAGCTAACTCCCTCAAAGCAAATGATCCGATTATTCTGAATAACCTTGGAGTGCTTGCTTTGGCCGAAGGTAACTATGATAAGGCTGAAGGCCTGTTTAGAGGAGCCGGGGCTGCTGGTAACGAAGTTCAGCAAAATATGGGTGTGATTAACCTGCATAAAGGTAATTACGCTCAGGCAGTTAGCAATTTTGGCAATTCTTGCCACTTCAATGCTGCTTTAGCTCAGACACTTAATAAGGAGTACGCCAAGGCCATTAAAACCTTGGATTGCATTCCTGGTCAGGATCCAATGATCAATTATCTGAAAGCGGTTGTTTATGCCCGCCAGGCACAAACTGCCCAGATGTACAAATCATTGGAAGATGCCATCGCTGCTGATGCTAAACTCAAGCAAATGGCAAAAACCGATCTGGAGTTCGGAAAGTATTTCGAAGAAGCTAAATTCCAGGCACTGGTGAAGTAATCATCAAACGATAAAAAAAGAGGCTGCCCAAAAGGACAGCCTCTTTTTTTTGAATGCTGATTTATTTCTTGTCACCAAGATTGAATTTCACAGGAACCGAAAAGGACACGTTCACTTTTTTGCCCCGCTGACGTCCTGGCTCCCAGGCAGGCGATGTCTTGAGCACACGGATAACCTCATTGTCAAGGCTTGGATCTACACTCCGCAAGATAGAAATATCACCGAGAGTGCCATCATCTTTGACGATGAAGGAGACAAAGACGGTTCCCTCGATTCCATTGCTCTTGGCAATTTCAGGATACTTGACCTTTGTTTGCACCCAGTTCCTGAAGGTCTCTAGGTTACCTCCATCGAATTTGGGCATTGCCTCAACAATATAGAATGTTTCTTTACCATCAGAAGTGAGGGATTCCATCTTATCCGGGTGCCCGGAAATCTCCACATTGGTCACTCCATCGATCCGATTCTTGATCTCCTCAATGTCGTTTTCCGAGAATCCTGCTTTGGTCAGCTCCTTTTCAACAGCCATCTTGGCAATTTCCTCTTTGCTTTTTTTGGCCTGGGTTTGAGCTGAGGCCGACCAGCTGCTCAGGAACATCATTCCTGCCATGACGGGGATAGTCAGTAGGTAGATCCATCCAGCGCTACGTTTGTGTGTTTTTTGTACTAACATGGTAAGTCTTTGTTTTAGAAATGATTGTTTATTAAATGGATGAGTAAGAATAAGTGCCGGAACCATAAAATGATGCCCAACCAGAATCCTGCTGTAGTTGGCCTGGTCAACGCTCGAGGCAACCTCGTCTGCAATGTACTCATGCATCAACCGTGCTCTCGATGCCAGCAGGTGAGCTGCTGGGTTGTAAAAGAACAGGATTCGTACCGCAAGCAACAGAATATTGTCGAGTGTATGCCATTGACAGATGTGAACCATCTCATGCTCCATAATGGTGCGAGTATCCGGGTCGGAAGGATTAAATCGACCGGGGTAGTAGATCGTGCGGAACAGGCTGAAAGCCGACCAGTTACGTGGCACGCTCACAATCCGGATACGACCCTGTCGGGTCACTTTCCCTACACGGGCCAGCCAAACCAGCCGAAGCAAGGATACTATCACTACTCCCAATTGAATAACCACCAGGGCTATCCAAACTGATACGATCCAGTCAGATAGGCTCAACCCACCGGCACTGGTTACGACTTCTGGTAGCTGGTTTGGCTGAACTGCTAGGGTGCCCGCTTCGCTGGGGGAAAGGCTGAAAACGGGACCATTAACCATCCCGAGCTCAAGATTGATAGGCAACCAGGGCAAGAGGATCGCTAGCATGGTGCCCCCCACGAGGTAGATACGGTTAGCCTGAAACAGCCGAAGCCGTTTAAAGCCGAGCTCATAGGCGAGCCAGATTATTGCCAGCAACAGGTTCGATAATATCAATTCATTCAAATGGCTCATACCTTACGATCTTTGAGTTTTTCAATGAGTTGAAGTAAATCCTCCATCTCTTTCAGATTCAACTTCTCTTTCCTGGAAAAGGCGGAAACCATCTTCTTTAAGCTTCCGTCGAAGTAGTTCTCCAACATCTTTTTCATGGAAAAATGTGAGTACTCCTCTTTGCTGATCAAAGCGAAGTACTGGTGCGTTGTCCCATAAACATGATGATCAACAAACCCCTTCGATTCTAATATTCTCACTACTGTAGATACCGTTGTATAGGCCGGTTGGGGCTCTGGTAACTCCGGTAGAATCTCCTTGACAAATACGGGTCCGATGGCCCAGATCACCTGCATAATCTGCTCTTCTGCTTTCGTCAGTTCCTTCATAATCATAATTTTAAATAAAAGTACAACTATGATTTTAAAAATGCAACTAAAATCTTAGTTAAATTAACTAATGAGTTAGTTGGAGTGAGGAGTGAGTCTTTTTTTTCATTAACGGGGGCTGTTGAAGGTCAACAGATTGGGCTTTTCCTGATCAGTTCCCACAGGACGATTCCGGCTGAAACGGCCACATTCAGGGAGTGTTTGGTGCCCTGTTGAGGGATTTCGACAGCGGCATCGCAGAGGTTCACGACCTCCTGGGATACGCCATGGATTTCATGACCCAGGATTACGGCTATTGGGGGGCTATCCGGGTGCAGGATGTAAGGAGATTTGCTGAGGTGATTAAGGGGGATTGACCCGACCGTTTGTTCGACAGCCAGTATATGATAACCCTGTTCTTTGAGGGAAAGGACTGCTTCGGTGGTTTGTGAGTGGTATTCCCAATCAACAGAGAATTCTGCTCCCAGTGCGCTTTTATGGATATCGCGATGGGGAGGCGGGGTGCTGATGCCGGTAAGGACTAATTTCTCGATGCGAAAGGCATCGCAGGAGCGAAAAATCGAGCCAATGTTGTTCAGGCTCCTGACATTGTCCAGTATGACTGTTACCCTGTTTTTCGGGGCTGATCTGAAGGAGGGAATATCCAGCCGCCCGAGTTCGTTATTGGTGAGTTTTCGCATCCTTTCCTTTTGTGTGCAAAATTAGCTCAAAGGATCAGGAATACCCCTCCTGATTTCCGTTTCAGTCAAAAAATTGCAATTTTAACCTCTCATTAATCCTGCACATTTTAAAGACTTTTATATGAATCTTCATGAATATCAGGCCAAACAGTTATTAGCCTCCAATGGTGTTCCCGTTGCGGAGGGAATCATGGTGGAATCTGTTGATGATGCTTTGGAAGCAGCTCGTAAGATACAGGAGAGCACCGGAACCGGGATTTGGGTGGTCAAAGCTCAGATTCATGCCGGTGGGCGTGGTAAAGGCGGAGGAGTTAAAGTTGCCAAGTCAATGGATGCTGTTCGTGAGCACGCCACTAATATTCTGGGGATGAACTTGGTAACACCACAAACGGGGCCTGAAGGGAAACTGGTTAGGAAACTCTTGATTCAACGTGATATGTATTATCCGAAAGAGGATGGCCGGTTTGATGTTAAAGAGTTCTATATGAGTGTTTTGCTCAATCAAAAAACCGGTCGGAACATCATCATGTATTCAACCGAAGGCGGTGTTGATATTGAGGGTGTGGCCAAGGAGACTCCCCATTTGATTCATACCGAAGAGATTGATCCAGGGGTTGGAATTCTTCCATTTCAAGCCCGCAAAATCGCTTCAAATCTGAAGGTTCAAGGAACCGCCTTTAAAAATATGGTGAAGTTTGTTCAGATGCTGTACAAAGCCTACCTGGCAGCCGATGCTTCACTGGTGGAGATCAATCCGTTGGTGAAAACCTCCGACGACCTGATTCTGGCAGCTGATGCTAAAGTTAACCTGGATGATAATGCCATTTTCCGGCATCCCGCTTATGAGGAGATGCGGGATCTAAACGAAGAAGATCCCACCGAAGTCGAAGCTTCTGCGTACAACCTGAACTTTATCAAGCTGGACGGGAATGTGGGATGTATGGTGAATGGTGCGGGCCTGGCTATGGCAACCATGGATATGATAAAACTATCCGGTGGACATCCGGCTAACTTTCTGGATGTTGGAGGCAATGCCAGCGCAGAAACTGTCGAAGCCGGCTTCCGAATTATCTTGAAAGATCCCAATGTTAAGGCAATCCTGATCAATATCTTCGGGGGGATTGTCCGGTGCGACCGGGTTGCCCAAGGGGTTGTTGATGCTTATAAACAGATCGGTTCGATTCCTGTTCCTGTTATTGTCCGTCTCCAGGGGACCAATGCCAAGGAGGGAAAAGATCTGATCGATGAATCCGGTTTGAAAGTCGCTTCCGCTATTACCCTGGAGGATTCAGCCGAACTGGTTAAGCAAGCCGTTAGTTAGCTCCTAATACTGGCATGGAAATTGCCAAACTCATGGCATGAGGTGGATTCTGATACTGGTCATCAGCCTTGTGCTGCCCGGCCTTGTGAACGCACAAACGCCGCTTAAAGTGCATCCTGACAGCCTCCTGAGGGCCAGGATCGTCGGTTCTGACACCATCCCTCACGTCAACATGGACGAAATAGTCATTCTTGCCCCACGGGTCTTTCAAAATCGCTTCGATGAACGGAAGTATTGGAGCCTGGTCTATAATCTAAAAAAGGTCTATCCGTATGCCAAACTAGTATCGGAAACAGTACGTGAGGTTGATGCGGAACTGGCTGCCCTTGAAACTGATAAGGAGCGAAGACAGTATGTTAAAAGCATGGAGCAATCGCTCTGGGGTAAGCACGAAAAGGATATGCGAAAAATGACCATCTCCCAAGGGAAGCTCCTGTTTAAATTAATCGACCGGGAAACTGCCAATACAACCTACTTCTGGATTGAAGCCTACCGGGGATCCGTGAGCGCTTTCTTCTGGCAAGGCCTGGCAAGGATTTTTGGTACTAACCTGAAATCAGAGTACGATCCGGATGGTGCGGATAAATTAATCGAAGAGATCGTGAGCTATATCGAAAGGGGGTATATCTAAACCTCTCAAGAGACGATTCAGATCAGCTTAATCAGCTCTTTAACCGCCTTATCAGCGCCTTCTGCAATGTCTATCAGGCTGGAATTCAGCATGTAACATGGTGTGGTGACAATTCGGTTGCTGGAGTCAATAGTGACCTCCCGGTGTAATGTCTTTTCATGCCTGCCCCCCATTGCTTTAATACTGGAGGCTGTTTCAGCATCCTGACCGATGGTAACCAGGGCACCTGGAATTATCCTGGCAATGAGCACCGGCGAGATACAAAGAGCCCCTATCGGCTTTCCTTTTTTGTGCATCTCCAGAATGGCCTGCTCCACCTCTGGATCAACCCGGCAATTAGCGCCGTCAAAGGCAAAGGAACACAGATTCTTAGCTACTCCAAAACCACCGGGGAAAATCAAAACATCATACTCCTCAGGATCGAATTCGCTCAACGGTTGGATGTTTCCCCGGGCGATCCTGGCCGATTCAATTAAAACATTCCGGCTTTCGCCGGTGGGTTGACCTGTGATGTGGTTAATGACGTGATATTGGTCGACATCAGGTGCAAAGATCTGATATAGAGCGCCATTCTTTTGAATGGCGTAGAGAGTCATTACTGCTTCATGAATTTCGGCACCATCGTAAACACCGCATCCTGAGAGAATAACTGCAAATTTGAGACTTGTTTTCATGGCCTGTTGATCGTTGATGATCAAATGTAAGAAATCTAATCGAGAACACTATTTCCCACTGGCCTTTATGATGGTTTTGATCGTATAAATGAGAATTTTCATGTCAACTAAAAGCGACATGTTCTCAATGTACAGAATGTCATATTTCAACCGTTCAATCATCTCATCTACGTTGGAAGCATATCCAAATTTCACCTGGCCCCAACTGGTTATGCCTGGTCGAACCTTTTGTAAATGGTTGAAATGCGGCGCCTTTTTTACAATCTGGTCGATGAAATGCTGTCGCTCCGGTCTTGGTCCTACTAGCGACATGTCCCCAATAAGTACGTTAAAAAATTGGGGCAACTCATCCATGCGGGTTTTTCGCATGAACTTCCCAAAGGAGGTGATGCGAGAATCATCCTGGCTCGAAAGAGCTGGTCCGTCTTTTTCTGCATCCTGATACATAGAGCGGAACTTGTAAATCATGAACGGCTTGCCATACCGTCCGATCCGCTCATGGCTGTAAAATATTGGTCCCGGAGAAGAGAGCTTAACTCCGATGGCCAAAATCAGATAAATCGGTAGTAATAAAACCAAGGCAACCAGCGAAACACCTACGTCCATAATCCTTTTTAGGTTATGTTCCCATGGAGGCATCAAATCATGACTGATCTGGATGAGAGGCGTGCCAATGATGGAGGTCATCTTAACCATACCAGTCAAAATATCATACATATCGGGGATAACCTTGATCGTGATATTTCTGTATTCCAGTTTGCTGATGATCTTTTTCAGTAAATCATGCTCCGAACTCTCAATAGCAAGGATTACCTCCTCAATTTTTTGATTAGTCAGCAGGTTCTTTAAATCACGTAGCGTTCCAAGATGTGGCAAGTGCTTTTCCATTAGGTACTTCTCGTGATTCATGACACTGATGAAACCAACAAATTGGTTTCCAGTTGAGCGGGGCTGATTCTCCATTTCCAGAAAAAGGGACTCCGCTCGCTTTCCCGATCCGATGAGCAGGGTAGGAAACCCGTAAATCCGGTTCTGGATCCGGTGCGCAGCGTTTGTGGTGAAAATTAGCCTCGGAATATAGGTGAGGAAAAACTGTAACAGAAAGATTACTAAAAACGAGAGATAATAATTTGTGTAAGTTTTGACAGTATCATCCAGGATCAGCGCAAAAAAGATAACCAAGGCCCCAATAAAAGAAGTCGCAATGGTTTGCCCTAACTCACTAAGCCTTGATTTTCGGAAGAGATCCTTGTAATATCCTGTTGTATAGTAGAATAGAACCCAGACAAGGGGTAGAAACAGTAGGGCCAGGAAAAAGGATGTATCGAACTCAACCGGTATGGGATAGCCGAATTTCTTGGATTCGATATAGACCTTCCGAAAAATATAAAAGAGTGTCCAGGCGAGGGCGGCTGAGAGCAGGTCGGCCGAGATGTACTTGGTTAGCTGCCTTTTCCGGTTCATTAAAAGTGGATCAGTTTGACATTGTCGAGGAAGATGTGTTGCGTCTCGGTGCGGGTGGAGTCATATTCAGCCCTGAATCCGATCCGGTAAGCTTCAGCGTTGGGATTATAGGCCACTGTGGTGTGCAGATCGGCATAGAAACGCTTCCAATTACTGTTCTGCCTGACTACTAGCAGACTGTTCCAGATAGCTGCTCCATCTTCTAGGACATACACTCCCAATTCAAATTCCAAATTGGTAATGTAATCAAACTCGAAGAGGACAGTTGCGGCATTGCCGGGAAGAACAAAGTCTTTTGGCCCGGTGGCTTCAAAGTAGCGATTGATGCTATCCAGGAAAATAGCACCTGAATATCGCCCGGAACTGACAATGGAGGTCTGATTCTTGATGGTGGTGTCGGCAAATTGAGAGTAGATGAACGATACTCCTGCATCCTCAAAATCTTCTATCCAGGGGAATTTGCATTCGTCTTTATACGTGAGGACCGGACTGATCACAGTGACCTCTCCGGCAACCAAATCTACTGAGTCGCGAAATGGTGTAAAGAAAGGATATTCGATGCGCGATCCCGCAATTCCATTGAGCCGAATACCCGGACGAATAAACACATCCTGCATCCCCGTA
This sequence comes from Bacteroidales bacterium, assembly GCA_012523435.1. Classification (GTDB taxonomy): domain Bacteria; phylum Bacteroidota; class Bacteroidia; order Bacteroidales; family UBA12481; genus UBA12481. The sequence goes on from JAAYIP010000199.1 coordinate 14,627, forward strand.
CTTAAACAGGGGATCGTAAACGGCATTTCAAAAATCCCTAACAGTGAGTTTTCAACGGTAAGGAAAACATTGGAAATCTGATGAGTAGCAGATCCCTGATCAAAGTCATCAACCTGAATCCGAATGGTGTCAATGTTGATATAGCTGGGAATTTTTTCGGGGGGATTGATCAAATCACAGGAAAACAGCAGGCTGCCCAAAAGAAGGAGTGGCAGAATCATCCTGAACTTATGCATATCTTTATTTTCTGATTTTACTCGGTTTCAAAGTTAATAGAAAAGAGATCATGGAGGATAGTTTTCTTCACCAGGGATTGAGACATAAACTGGTAGAACAAGTCAGGGATAAAGGAATCCGGGACGAAGCAGTCCTGGCTGCCATGATGAATGTTCCCCGACACCTGTTTATGGATTCGGGGTTCCTGAAATTTGCTTATGCCGACAAGGCTTTCCCAATTGCATCGGGACAAACGATCTCCCAGCCTTATACGGTGGCGTTCCAGTCGGAGCTTCTCGAAGTTAGTGAGCACCTGAAAGTTTTGGAAATCGGCACAGGATCCGGATACCAGGCAGCCATCTTGGCCGAATTAGGAGCACGGGTCTATACGGTAGAACGGATACGGAACCTTTCTCAATCAGCCCAGATCCTCCTGACTAAATTGGGATATCCGGTGAAATTCTTTGTCTCTGATGGAAACCTCGGACTACCCTCGTTTGCTCCGTTCGACCGGATTCTGGTGACTGCGGGAGCAAGAGAGGTGCCAGAGCGTTTGAAGGAACAACTATCCGTGGGAGGAATCCTGGTGGTCCCAGTCGGACCGCCGGATCACCAAATCATGACACGCTGTATCCGAACGAGTGAAGATTCTTACGAAATAACTACCCACGGTAACTTCGTTTTTGTACCCATGCGGGATAAAATTGAGGGGTAGTACCCATGATCGGCAAAAGATTAATAAAAGGCCTTTTTCTGATATTAGCTGCTGTAGTGTGCCTTGGGTTCTCTGCCCAGGGACAGATCGCTACGCTACGAACCTCCCTCTATGTTTTCCTGAATCAAGATAGCCTGGAAAATTTCCATCCCGACTCGATCGCTCATCGTCAGTTTTTGGCAGACGTGGTTGACTGGGTGAACTATAAACTAGGCCACTTGGATACCTTAAAACCAGCAGTGCCTTCGGTGTATGTCCCCGATGCCAGGGTTAGAATTCGGGTCGATACAATCTATTTCCATGCCGACTATGCCGCCTGGGATGCTTCAGTTGATATCATGGCTCCCTATATTAGACAGGTTTATATTGATGATAATGAAGAATTTAGCTATCGACAGAAATACCAAACGCTGCCGGTGTTTATCTCGGGTAATCATTCGGTTGTGGGAGGGCATACGATGGGGATCGGGAGTAAATGGTATATCGCGGTCAGAGGATATTATCATCAATACCGCTCTCGACCAAGGGACCAAGCAGTGGAAGAGTGTGCCAAAAACCTGATCCATGAATTGGGACATTGTCTGGGGTTGTTGCATAATTTCCAGGGAGGTCCCCATGGAGAGCAGTGTGATCAATGCGATGATAACGGCTGTCCACAGGAAGGAACCTCGAATAATATCATGGATTATTGGCCCGGATTCGGTCATGCCATCTCAAAATGCCAGTTCGATATTATACAGGAGCATCTTCGGGGTGAAAAAGGAGATATCTCCGAAGTCATCATCAATGACAGTTGCTATCGGCAGCCGGATTCAACAGTCTTTCTGGCAGCCGGAGAGATCCGAGTCATTTCAGATACTACCTATGCTCATGCTGACTGGTATATTGGTGCTGGTGCCACTCTTTCGGTTGGCGGATATCTCTCGATGCCGATTGGATCATCAATCTATCTCGAGCCCGGCGCGAACCTGGAAGTTAGTGGTGGAACGATTGGTAACCTTTGCGGGGAACTGTGGGAGGGAGTGCGGGTTCCTCCCGAAATGACTGGTCAGTTGCCAGTTATTGCGCTGGCTAACGGTGGATCTATTGAGCATGCCCGGGTGGGTTTGTGGCTCAGTAGCCCTACTATCCTTAACGTGAACGAGGCACTCTTCCGGAATTGCAGCTATTCTATCCTGATTGAAGAGGGTGTGCTTGATGACCTCCTGATCGACCGATCCCAATTCCTGATTACTGACCGGTTGCATCAGTATGAGGAGGGCACAGTGCCAGGGAGGTTTATTGACTTCAGAGGTAGCCGGAGTCTGACTGTGGAGTCTTCTCGATTTGTCAACGAGAAGGGGACCTTTGTTTTTGATGCCGATGTGGCCGGACGAGGTGTGTCAGTCAAAAATGCTAGTCTATCGGTTCAAAATTGCGAATTTATCAATCTGGCCCGCGGAGTGACCATTGCCGGATCAGATCCCGAACAGCAGATCCGGATTTCGCATAATGATTTCATTCATAATCGTTGCGCAGTTCATGCATTAACCCAGGGTATTCTGGTTATTGATACCAACAACCTCAGCCTTCAGCGTTTTAATGACAGGACCACCTATGGGATCGTTCTTGAGCAACCCGATCGTCTTTATATAGCAGATAATCAGTTTAACTCCCAATATGGCGGTGGAAGTATCACTGGCATTCTCCTACGATCGCCAACAGCTACTTCCTCTCTAGTCATAAATAATAATTTTCAGCGGTTGCCTGCCGGAATTATTATTGACTCGCCTCCCCCGGTGGATTCGATCCTGCTAAGCAATGCGGTGGAACAGCAGTTTCAGTTCGACGAGCTGTTAGCTGGTCCGCAGTTACCCGGGAATACTTTCGAGGAGGTCACTCTACCTGTCGTGTTTTTGCAGGGGTCGGGTGGAACTGCCATCGGCCTGACCGGAGAGATCCCCCGAGCTGAAGCTAATCCATTAGAGTGGAGGGTAGGCGGATTCACCTGGCTCAACGATCAAGCCCTTTTGGGTGCCATTGAGTTGGAAGAGGGTGGATTTACTACTCCTGAGCATGGATTCTATCTCTTTATGAATTATCTGAATATTAATGGAGTAGAATCTATTAATCACACTTTTGATGGGTATGGAAGGTTGTCTGAAAGTCGATACCAAGATCCTCGAGAAGAGTGGCAGCTGGCCGGGGATTACCTCCGGAAGTATGACCAGGTTTGGAGGGAAGTTTCGTCTGATACAAGCTTGGATCTGTTCAAGATGATTGAATGCTTTCATCAGACTCCGGCACTGCTCCGGTCAGGTTTTCTAGCCCCTTTTGGTGTTCAATTCCTCAAAGAGGGAGAGGGGTGGTTACAGGATCTCTTAGCCACCATGGCTGTAACATTTAACGAAGCTGATAGTCTGTTGGCCTCGCTAGCTGTGGAGCGGGCTAGGATGAATGCTGTGATTTGGATGGCTGATGTACTCGATAGAACTTCAAAGACATCTGTATCGACAACCTTGAAAGCGACCGCCTTACCGCGATTGGAAAACCTTCCATTATTGAATCCCCAACGGTTTGCCAGGGACAGTAAAGTATCCGCAGGAATACCTTCGTTTCGTCTCTGGCCGGTGCCCGCTATTGATTATTTGTATATTCATCCGATTGGTAATCAGCGTTCTGATTCGAGGTGGCAGTGGGTGTTGCTGGATGCTTCTGGGAGGATTATCCGGCAGGGACAGATTGGGGAGTGGAGCCAACATCGGCTGGAGGTGGGGGATCTTCAGCCCGGGGTCTATTTTATTCGGGTTGCCAATGGATTCTTTGCCTGGGAAACCCGATCCTTTATCAAAATTTGAAATCAAATTGAGACCATGATACAACTTAAACAATTCGTTTTTAATCCATTACGGGTGAATACCTGGCTTTTGTACGATGAAGATGGCAATGGTATTCTGATTGATGCAGCTTTTAGTGCCCATGGTGAGCAGATGAAGTTAGACACCTTTTTGAAGGATCAACAGATCAACTTGACTTATTTACTGAATACCCATGGGCATTTTGATCATGTCATGGGAACAGCCGCTGTCAAGCGCATTTACAACCCCCAGTTTCTGATCCATCAGGATGAAATGAAGCTGCTGGAAACAGCTGTCAGTCAGGCTGCTTTCTTCGGCTTGGAGTTGAGTGGTGAGGTTCCGGAGCCGGATGCCTATCTTGAGCACGGCCAGTGGTTGCAGGCAGGTGAGATCCGGATACAGGTTTTGGCTGTTCCGGGGCATTCTCCGGGCGGGGTTGCTTTCTGGGTGCCGCAGAAGCGCTGGTTGTTCACCGGGGATACCCTTTTTGCCGGGGGTATTGGACGGACCGATCTGCCAGGAGGAAGTTACGAAAGGTTAATGGTCAGCATTCGGGAGCAGTTGCTGGTTCTTGACCCGGAAACAGAGGTCTTCCCGGGTCATGGCCCGATCAGCACCATAGGGACAGAGATAATGAGCAATCCTTTTATTATCAACTGATAGACAGGATGTTAGCGCTTGAATTTTGATAATATGTTTGCCCTGGTTAAAGTCATTCTTCTTTTTAACTTTGCCAAT
>JAAYIP010000200.1 GCA_012523435.1 Bacteroidales bacterium
ATCACTGCCAACCACCGTTCTTGTCTTGTTGTTGACGCCGAAAATCAACCAGCCCTTCTCCAGACCACGAAGGTTCGCCTCGTTTGATAATGCCGAGAAGTATTGACCTATTTTATCGGTCGAATAATCATTTCCGGCTTGCTTGAATTCAACGACTTCGTTTTCCCAGTCCCGGATGAGCCGATTGAGAAGATTTATCAATGGCAATATGTGAGGCTTGTCAAAGTTCATCAATGGCGCTCCTTAATCCTCTTTTGCTTCGAGTCCCGGAATCTTTTTTAGGGCTGTGCCAAACTTGGGGTAGTTGACCTTCACACCGTCGTCGAGGTCTATCTCCACCTGCTCGGTGGCCAGCGGGTACAGCACTTCGCGCTCATATTCCTCCAGCTCGGCGATCATTTTGGTGATCTTTTCGATTTCTTTCAGGGCCTTGGTTTTTTCGCTCTGGGAGGCGCTTGCGCTGATGCTGACCGCCTCTAGATGGTTCTTGTGCGCAGTAAGCTTGGTGCGGAACTCGCGCAGGTAGTCGTTAAGCACCACGCTGACCGTATCCGCGCGGTAGCGATGCATGTAGATCAGCGCGTTGAAGCTCCCCTTGGGGCTGGAGAACAACCAGTAGATGGGACGTTTCTTGTAGCGCTTCACATGATCGGTATAGAACTCGCCCAGGAAGTAGTCACGGATACTGTAGTTGCGTCTGCCCCTGATGTTCAGTGATTCTTTCACGAACCGGAGATTTTCCTCGTAATGCTCACTGCCAAAAGCGACCTTGAGGAACTGCTTGAAACGCTCTGTGATGTCGTCGCTAAACCAGTCACCATCGAGCATGGGGATCACGTTGTCTTCATCGGCCAGGAAAGAGGGTTGAACCACTAATGAACACGAATCAACACTAATATTTTCTTGGTTTTTGGATTCGTGTAGCTTTTTGTAATAGTCCTCGGTGGTCTCGCCCTGATTTGCCAGGATCAGCCCCGGCTTATCAAGCGCATAGCGACCGAACATGCAGCCCACAGCATAGGAAACCAGTTCCCGCATGGTATCAGCCAGCAGCAGAGCTTCCAATTCCTCCTCAGTCTTGTCGCCGCTGTAGCGGTAATGTGGGTTGCAAGAAAGGGTGATTTCGTTCAACGGAACATCGGGAGTCAGTTCATCCTGCAGGCCGTAGGCCTCAATGAAGATGCGGTTGTTCTCTTGCTCCAACCGCTGCATCGCCAACGTCATCTCACGCCAGTGGGAGCGGAGAGATTGGTAGGTGCACCTCAGGGTTGGCTGATGGTAGTCGGGGTTTAGGAGTGGAAGAAGAGTGAAGTCCCAGGAGGTTTCAAAGGAATCCCAGTCCTCTTGACTTAGTGTAACAGCACCGAATACGGCCTTATTGGAGTTCCTCAAAATGTCTTCCAAAACCGGAAGGTTACCGATGTCTCCGCTTGTGAAACTCATGGAAGGGTTTAGCACCTTCAAAAATGCATTCGCGAAGTTAGAGCACATAAATCCTAGAAGAGGGTAAATTTGATGCTCTTGTTCTGGAAAAGCTGAACGCCCAGTATCATCAAATAAAAATCCTGGCTCCCTTAATCGGGTAGCAAAGTTACTCGAACTAAGCTTTGTCCAAGTGACTCCAGGTTTGAAGAAAAAGCTTGTGTTTTGGGGACGAGATTTCAATTTACCCCTATCATCTCTGAAATTTCTTATCTCTTCTCCGTCATGCTGCCAATTTACGACAACAGAGTTATTTCCAAACCATTTTCGAAACTCTCCTCCGCTGTTACATGGATACCATTTTTCTTGCCTGTTCTTGCTTTCAGCTGTTGAGGTGCAGTTAAAGGCAATGTGACTCAAATTCACTTCATGCCACATGCGCTGATAGATTGTATTATCACCAGTTGCCAATCCAGCACGTGGGGATGCAATCTCACTCAGGCTTCCTGATCGAACAAAAACGTCGATATACGACTTGCTGAGCCAATATGCAATCGGGTTTCCTGGGATTTTCTTAAAATCCTCCGCTGATGCCCGGAAAAAATATTTTTCCATATCCTGTGCTTGGTTTTCGTTTTGCGCTTCACTCATTTTTGCTCTCCCGTCGGCAATTCTTTGCGGGCAAAATCAATTTCAAACCCATCCGGCACCAGCTTGAACGGTTTATCCGGTGAACGGTGGCTGGTAATTGTTACACTAGGCATATTC
>JAAYIP010000025.1 GCA_012523435.1 Bacteroidales bacterium
AAAATCTATGACAGTGGCGGACAGGCCGGTACCAAACCTAAAAAAGAGGTGCCCGCCGGTACTATCATCCCGGCTGGCGGTTTCTATGTCATTGTTACTGATGACGAACACGAGAGCGGCTTCGGCCTCTCCAGTGGCGGAGAACAGGTCTGGCTCGAAGATGCTGCGGGAACTATTATCGATGACGTAACCTTCACTGCTATGAGCGAAACGGAATCCTTTGGCCGATTTCCTGATGGATCAACCAACTGGCAATTACTACCTGTAATTACCAAAGGTGGAACAAATCGGGATAGCGGTTTGTAACAATTAACATCCAACAAAAGGGGGCCTTCAAAGGATTCATTAGTCTGGTACACCCTAGAAGTGAAGAGCCCCCCTTTTTATTTTCTGTTGTGATAATCAATTAGTTATATATAAGGTTATGAGCAAGGAAGAAATGAGAATCGGAGAAATATCTAAGCCACGCTTTGAGTTTCGCTGCTTTGGCCAGGATTTTGAACAAGCAGCTCAACGAATGGCCAGGTTATCTGTCCCCGTCCCTGAAAAAGTTTGGGAACGACATTCGGAAGAAATCTATATCGTGTCAAGAACTAATGACCTAAACAATACCAAGATCCGTGACGGGAAAAAGGATATTAAAACGTTCGTCCAGTCGGTTGATGGCCTGGAGCAATGGAACCCGCTCATGAAAGGAGAGTTTCCAATGAACAGCCAAATGCTGCTCGAGGAGGTGTTCCCCGCCTTCCAAGTTGCCCTACCTAATTTGGGGAAAGAGACCTACAATCTGGAGGAGTTTCACGAAATTGTCAAATCTCACCCCGATCTGCAGGCTGTCCAAGTGAAAAAACAACGCTTTGGTTATATGGTTAATAATACCATCTGTGAATATGGATTTGTTCTGATCAACGGAGCTAAAGTGGCTACGATAAATTCGGAATCCACAGAAATAGAGGATATTAAGAAGACTATTGCTGATGTTGGACTGACTGGATTTGAGAATATTAACTACCTGCAGGCTATCAAGCGTGTGATCGGAATGCTCGATAAACCTCTGGCAAACTAAAACTGGGATTTAATGGCACAAGAAATTGAACGAAAATTCCTGGTTAGCGGGGATTTTAAAAATGAGGTGATGAAATCAACCCGCATCACTCAGGGTTATCTATCCTCAATTCCTGAACGTACTGTACGAGTACGAATTAAGGGAGACAAAGGATTTATCACGATTAAGGGAATCGGGAGTGCATCCGGAGCCAGCCGTTACGAATGGGAAAAGGAGATCCCGGTTAGGGATGTAGAAGAGCTGCTCAGAATTTGCGAACCCGGAGTGATTGATAAAACGCGTCACCTGGTCAAGGTTGGTAATCACACCTTTGAGGTTGATGAGTTTTACGGCGATAATGACGGACTGATTATTGCCGAGGTGGAACTGGCATCAGAAGATGAGGCTTTTCAGAAGCCCGAATGGCTTGGAAATGAAGTGACTGGTGATGTTCGCTACTTCAATTCCATGCTGATGAAAAACCCTTATAAACACTGGTAAAACAATGTAATCATGGATTCTTCTTCGAAAGCAGGCGACCAGGCGGGCGTGTTGTACGACCCGCTCGATATGCGAAACTACCGTATTGAAAAGCTGCCGAAAAGAAAAAAGGGCACGGTTGAGCGATGGATGGCCATCTTGGGTATTCCCCTGGCTGTCATCTTGTTTCTGTTGTTGGCTTTCGTTGTGAAGATTCCATTTTTGCAGGACATCAATCCCGAACAATTAGTATCGAAAGCCGCCAAAAAGGCGTTTGAAGATCTTGGCGCAGCAGGATTTATGCGGTCAAACGTCATGATGCTCGCCATCTTTGTCGCGGCATTGGTTCTGTGGATTACCGAGGCTATACCCAATTACCTGACCTCTCTGATCCTGATTATTGCACTCGTCTTGACTGGCGTGCTACCCGAAAAGGTGGCTTATGCTCAATTGGGTCATCCGGTTATGTGGCTGAATATCATGTCGTTCGTTCTAGCCAGTATGCTCGTGACCACCGGGGTGGCTAAAAGATTTGCCCTGTGGTTCATCTTGCGGTTCGGAAAGCGGGCGAGCTCCATTTTTATCAGCTTTATTCTGATCAACGTGGTACTCTCGGCTTTCATTTCTGCTACTACTGCAAAAGCGGCCATCCTGCTCCCGATTTTCATGGTCATCGCCGCAATCTATGGAGCCCGACCGGGCGATGGTAGGAACAACTTTGGCCGGAGCATCGTGCTGCAAAACCTCCTCTGTATCAATATCGGAGCCGGAGCTTTTGTCACAGGATCGGGAGCTAACCTGCTGGCTGCTGCTCTTATTGGCGGAGCCATCGGGGGATCCGTTTATTTCAGTGATTGGATGATGGCCATGTTCCCGATTATGGTCGGACTGATGTTCGTTGGTTATCTCCTTGCAATGAAAGTGTTCTTTCCGCTAAAACCGGACGAGCGTGCACCATCTATCGAGGGTGGGATGGACCGACTTAGAGAAGAACTCCGGAAATTGGGGAAAATCGATGCCCAGGAAGTTAAGGCCATCATCATTTTTGTTCTGATACTGGGTTTCTGGGCAACCGACCGCTTACACGGTATCAGTGCTACTGCAGTTGCCTTTGTTGGTGCCATCGTGGCTCTGATGCCTCGAATCGGTATTGTGAAATGGAACGAAGTCGATATTCCCTGGCACCTCATGCTTTTCTCTGCCGGTGCTTATACCCTGGGCTCAGGTTTTGATTATACCGACTTGCCTTCCATTAGCGTAAACGCTTTCTTCGACCACCTGGGCATCGGAAATGATACCCACTTCTGGGTTCTCTATCTCCTGTTAACCGGAGTGATGATCTTCAGCGCACTGGTCTTTCAATCAAAAACCATGCGTGCCATGATCTTCATTCCAATTGCCATTGGAGTGGCTAACCGATTCGGATTCAGCGTTGTGAGTCTGGCCCTCCCGGTAGCCTTCATGATTGAGCATGTCTATGTGCTGCCCTTTAATAGCAAACCGGCTGCACTGCTCTATGAAACCGACCAGTACAGCATCTCCGACTCCTTCAAATTTGGAATTACCATGATGCTGATAGCCTGGGTGCTGAATATTGTCATGGGCGAAACCTGGTTCCGATACCTTGGGATAACTCCTGATGGGGTTTTCGGTCTGTTTTAGATCTTAATTAACAGATAATCAGTTTTAAATGATACGTACAACTGTCCTGGTCGTTTTGCTGACTGCTCTGAGTCTGTCGGGATGCGACAGAGATGGCGTTCGTATTCCTCCGCCCGAGATCTCAGACCTGAAACTCTCCGTTGAACATCCTGATGCCTTCCAATCAGTGGAAGTCTTCATTCAGTTTTGAGGATCAACACCTGTTCCCTCCGCCGACTAGCAATCGGAATTTTGATATTGAAGGGATGTTCTGGCATCAGGATACCCTGTTCCTCTTCACGAAAGACCGGAGCCAGCCACTGACCGGCTTCTGCCGGATGTATAAACTGCCAGCCATCCCGGGTGATCAGGTTGCTGTTTATGCTGGGCAAATTTACTTGGGCACTACCATCTCATCGGCCCGGGTTACTGCTGCTGATAGGCATTCCTCTTCCGGCAAGATAGTCCTCCTGGTGCAGGAACGTCTGATTGTGTTTAGTAATTACCCGGGTAACCGATTCTTAGATGGGGAGCAGACGGAGTATGGTTTCACAACAAAACCAGGACAAGCAGAAGGAATTCTGTTTGTTTCAGCTAACTCCTTGTATATGACAGAAGAAAGCAATAATAGTTCTCGTGGTCGTCTGTACGAGATCCGCTTACGGAATGGTTCTTCCGGAAATTGATTCTCCGGTCGACCTTTTAAGAATAGAGTGCCTGAAGGGCTTTTAAAATCAGGAATACCGGCCAGATAATTGCCTTAAGAAATCCAAGGACACCAGCCCAAAAAGTGGTGGCTTGGCCGATGAAAAAAATGGCGGCTCCGATAAATCCCAGTCCATACACAGCCCCGGATGCTCCAGGATTGGTGTTCGAACGAGCCTTTTTACAGGGTTCCGATGGGTTTTGTTCTGTATTCATCTGCTTGGTTTTATGGAAGATAAAGCAAAGGTAAGGATGTTTTTAAATTTGGCCCACCACATCAATAAATCTTTTGGTGGCTGTTTAACTCACGATTGGCGCGTCAGGCTAAAACAGGCAGTTCATCCAGCTTGTGAAGGGCTGCAAATTCTTTTGCCTGGTGCATAAAAGCCTGCATGCGGTTTTCAATGGAGGCATCATCCTGCCCGTCATACGCAAAATTCTCCCAGGGTAAGTTTCTGTTCTCACGCCTGAAAACCTCAGATACCGAAGTGTTTAGTGTACCCGGCATACAAGTGAACGGAAGGATATTGACAACGCCGGAAATGTAGTCTTTTGACAGGATGGCAGTGGTTCCCAGCGAAAGTGGTGGATCTCCGTCATAATCATGATGAATGTACTGATCACAGTGCTGGAGCATCTCTTCTACCCTGACCATTGGTCCCGTTGGGCTGATTTCATTTACAGCCTTAACAATTTGATCTTCAAGATAGTGTTGGAGCCTCCCCTGAATTTTCGATCGAAGTAGCCCGCTAGTGTTCTTCTTCCACCGACTGTCGCGGGTGTATCGATAGGTGGAGTAAGAAATCCATTCGGAAAACGGTGCCATCATCGTCTCGGCTCCTAACTCCTCCAGCCGCCTAACTACGTTCCCACTGCAAAAGGCATTGTCGCGCATGAATATCTCACCGACCACAGCAATAATCGGTTTCCGTCGTGACCGGTCGCATTCAATGGCTTTGAATTTTAGTGCCTCCTCTTTCACTACTCTCACGAGGGTTTTACCACCACCTTCCAAGGATTTAACAACCGCTTGTAGTGCTGACTGGTAGACTTTGTCAGCCTCTCCTTTGTGCTGCTCATACGGTCGAATCTGTTGTAGAAGTTTTCGGATCATATCGATAGCCACAAGTCCTCTCCAGGCTACCAACCTCCATTTAACCGGATTGCCTGGTGCAATGCTGGTATAATTATCTTCATTGCTGGGATGGATGATCATGGCATCACCGTACCCTAGATTGTTGAAAATGATCTCCTGTAGTTTGTTGTAACCCCCAAACCGGCACGGCCCGTTATGGTCGGGCATGAAAAAGGCCACTTTTGCGGGATCAACCCCCGGCTCCATCAGTTTTTTTACGAAGCTTCCGGTGGTACAGATCAAGGGGAAACATTCCTGTCCATTGGTGTGCTTTCGGGCGATTTCCAGGTCTTTTTCGTTCTGCATGGGCAGCAGATCGGCTTTCATGCCAAGGCTGCGGCATGCGCCTACAAATGCCCATACAACATCGTTGGCATACGGGAAATAGAGCGTTCGCTCAGTGATGGGTAATCCACCAGACTTTTTCTTCTCCGTTTCTGTTTTCCGGGTGCTGTTGATACTTCCCCAACCCTGCAGACTGTCGATGAAAGCTTCGATTCGTGTGATCATTCCTGCATTGGCGCTGTGTTCATCAACCTCGAGGTGGAGATAGGGCTTGCCTTTCATTTCCCGGCGCAGGTAGTGCCGAATGAACGAATCGGGTCCGCACCGGAAATTGCCTAGATGCACGGCATTTAGCCGATCATCTTTAGCAATAATGCGCGCTCCAGCCAGAATCTTCTGACCACCCGGCCAGTACATCATGGGGTAATAATCAAAAACATTCTCTTGCTCTAAAGGAAGATAGTCGAGCGGAATGGCCAGAATGTTCATATTCCGTAATTTCTCAACCAGATTCAGGTTGAGAGCTGGGTCTCCGGTATTGTACGATCTTCCCAGTACCACAAATGCCTTCTGCCCGGCTTCCAATCCAGCTAGCACCTCTCGTCCCCGGCTTTTTAGCTTGCTTTCAAACTGCTCCTGAGCCATTTCGGCCTTTTTGAGCGCCTCCATTACTTTGCGCTTGCCGATACCAAATGTTTCCTTGGCAAACGTGCTGATCTCATCCTTGAATGCCGTATCGTAATACCGCATATGTAGGGTAGGGATTAATAGCTTGTGCTGCTCGGCAGTGTCGGAGTAGGCCGCACGAACCATGAAGGGGTGCGACTGGATCCACGGGCAGTTACAGTTATTGGTTGGGTTGTTCTCCTCCCCGGGCATGTTAACAATAAAGGGCAGAAAGACAAAGTCAACACCCTGGCGCATGAGGTCATCTACATGACCGTGAACCATCTCAATCGGCAGACAGGTTTCACAGGTCATCATTTCTATTGATCTGGTTAACAGGCGATTATTGGATTCTCCTGATAGGACAACATTGAATCCCAGCTCCTCTAAAAAGGTTCGCCAATAGGGGAACTGCTGATAGAAAAGGGTCAACTCCCGCGGAATACCAATCGTCCGCTTTGCGGGATCCAATCTGGTGTCAAATCCTTCCAGCAACATGCTGGTGCGCTCTTCAAAGAGGTTGGGAATATCCAGGCCGCTGCCCTTCCGTTCTTCAACATCATAACGATCACATATTCCGCCGTAATAGAAGGGCTTCTCTCCTTCGATCATCACTTCACGAATTTCGCAGTGATTGGAGCAGTATTTGCAGATGAACTTGTCGAGTTTGTATGGTATATGGCTGATATCGAATCCTTTAAATCGAGATGGCTCTCCGGGTTTGATCCGTTCTCGGGCCAGCATAGCTGCTCCTATCGCACCCGTAATATCGAAATGGGGCGGAATATGAATCTTTTTCCCGGTTACTTTCTCAAATGCTGCGACAACAGCCCGGTTATTCGTTACCCCACCCTGATAATAGACACGGTTGCCCACCGGCTTGGCAGCAACCACGCGGTTCAAGTAGTTTTGAACAGTCGAATAGGCCAGTCCGGCAACTAAATTCTCCTTTTCTTCCCCTTTTTGCTGAAATGAGTTAAGGTCACTCTCCATGAACACTGTACAGCGATCTCCTAATCGGGATGGGGCCTTGGCCTCAAATGCTAACTTCTCAAATTCCTTGATAATATTGATATCTAGCCTTTCTGCCTGTTCTTCGAGGAATGAGCCGGTGCCGGCAGCGCACACCTTGTTCATCTCAAAGTCAACGATAACGCCTTGATCAACATGGATATACTTGGAATCCTGACCGCCGATTTCAAAGATCGTATCAACTTCCGGATCAAAATAGATGGTAGCAGTCGCTTGTGCCGTGATCTCATTTTGAATAGAATCGGCTCCGATAAAGTCACCTGTCAGGTACCGTCCAGAGCCGGTGGTCCCGGCAGCTATCACGTTAACGCGTTCGCCTACTTCGTCATAAATCTCTTTTAATCCCCTGCGAATAGCTTCAATGGGCTGGCTTGCAGTGGGAAGATAGCGGCGGGCAATTACCTCATTATTTGAATTGATCAGGACCAAGTTTGTGCTCAGTGATCCAACATCCAGTCCGAGAGCCACTTCAATGGGTTTTGACTCTTCCGGGATGGCCACAATAGTTTTGTCGAAAGCCGAGATGGTTGGTTTCAGCACCTCTAGGCTTTGGCCGGCGGATTTTTCGTACACCTTTAGATAAGCTTCCAGGTTTGATAAACCTGTGAAAGGTTTGATATCAGCCAGGTTCTTCTGCGCTTGATACACTGCTCCGATGGCTCCCATGGCAGCAAAGTGCTTCGGGATGATAAATGCCTTGTCATCCAGCTTCAGAACATCTTTGAAAGCCCTGACCATACCCGCATTGGCTGCTACACCTCCATGAAAGCTTACCGGGGGAACAAAATGTTTGCCCCGGCCTAGGGTAGTTCGGAGGTTTCTGGCAACCGCATAGCAAAGACCGGCAATGATATCCTCCACTGGAGTGGCAATCTGTTGCAGATGAATCATATCACTCTTAGCAAAAACACTGCATCGTCCTGCGATCCTGGGTGGCCTGACCGATTTAAGGGCCATCTCACCAAACTCTTTCTCAATGCTTACCCCAATGCGTTTGGCCTGCTGATCAAGAAAGGATCCGGTGCCGGCGGCACACAGACTATTCATGGAAAAATCCGATAACCGGGATTGCTCCGACACCTCTCCATTCGCCATGAAAATAAGCTTCGAATCTTCTCCACCCATTTCGATCACCGTTCGTACCTCAGGATGGATCCTCCCAACAGCAGCAGCCTGAGCGATTATCTCATTGATATGGATTCCGCCAAGAATTTCAGCTGCCTTTTTCCCTCCCATCCCCGTAAACGCAACCAGCTCCAGATTGGGAGCAGCATACTTTTTAAAGATCTCAGTCATACGGTCGTGCAAAACATGAAAGGGACGTCCATGGCAATAATCATAATGCTCTTCAGTTACATTTCCCTGGGGATCAAGGACAACTGAATTGACGGAAATTGACCCGATGTCAAAGCCTAATTGATAATTCATAGTCATAGGTGGAAAGGTTCATAACAAAGAAATCAAAAAATCTAAGGACAACCACATATTTTCATTGTTTTAGCATATTGTGTTTTCAATCTGCTATTTTTAGGACAAAGAAAACCATAAGCCCATGTCACAATTTTTAGCTGAAATGATTGGCACCGCCATCCTGGTATTATTTGGAGATGGTGTGGTCGCCGGTGTTCTCCTCAAGGGAACCAAAACACACAAAGCCGATTGGATTGTTATTGCTGTTGGATGGGGCCTGGGGGTCACCCTCGCTATTTACGGAGTCGGGAGTATCAGTGGTGCCCATATCAATCCCGCCGTAACGTTGGCCTTTGCGGCTCAGGGTGCCTTCCCGTGGGCAGATGTTCCCTTCTATATCGGAGCTCAACTGCTAGGTGGTTTGATCGGTGGCGCCCTCGTGTGGTTGCATTACCTTCCTCACTGGAAAAAGACTGAAGATCAGACTCTTAAATTGGGTGTCTTCTGCACCGCCCCGGCTATCCGATCCCGCTGGGCTAACCTGTTAAGTGAAATCATTGGAACCTTCGTTCTGATTCAGGGATTGTTGTTTATCGGAGCTAATCAGTTCACCGAAGGGCTCAATCCGCTCATCGTAGGCCTCCTGATCGTTGCCATCGGGGTCTCCATGGGAGGTACAACCGGCTATGCTATAAATCCTGCCCGTGACCTTGGCCCGCGATTAGCCCACTTTTTCCTGCCAGTGGCTGGGAAAGGTGGTTCCGACTGGTCCTACTCCTGGATCCCCGTACTGGGTCCACTGCTGGGTGGAACCTATGGCGCGCTGGTGTACACTCTGCTGACCGAGAAAACAGCAAAATGGCCATTTTGGCTGGTCTCGGCTATCATCGCCATCGTGACCATCCTGGCTGTGATCCACCAACTGAAAGAAGACAAAAAACCTTGATAATAAATCACTACGCATGAAGGAAAAGTATATTCTCGCCCTTGACCAAGGTACCACTAGCTCACGCTCCCTGCTGGTCGATGCGGCAGGTCATATCAAATCAATTGCTCAAAAAGAGTTTACTCAGCTTTACCCAAAACCAGGCTGGGTGGAACATGATCCTGAAGAGATCTGGTCGTCACAATGGCATACTATTCAGGAAGTTTTAAAATCAAATAACTTGGATTTCAGTGATATAGCCGCAATTGGCATCACCAACCAGCGCGAAACTACCATCGTCTGGGATAAAAACAGCGGCCGGGCAGTGTACAACGCCATCGTCTGGCAGGATAAACGTACAGCTCCAGAATGCGAAAATCTCAAAGCGCAGAATCTCGAAACGTATGTTCGCGAAACCACTGGTCTGGTGATAGATTCCTACTTTTCAGCCACCAAAATCAAATGGATCCTCGATGAAGTGGAAGGGGCAAGGAGAAGCGCCGAGCAGGGCGATCTGCTATTCGGAACCATCGACTCGTGGCTGATCTGGAAGTTGACGAAAGGAAGATCTCACTATACTGATCTCACCAATGCTTCGCGGACCATGCTTTTTAATATCTCCACGCTTGAGTGGGACTCAGAAATGTTGGATGTCCTGAATATCCCACGAAAAATGTTGCCCCGGGTTAAACCATCCTCCTCTGATTTCGGTTTTTTCGACGCCGGAACAGATTTGATCCCCATTTGCGGTGTGGCGGGAGATCAACAGGCTGCCCTCTTCGGCCAAGCCTGCCTGGAGCCGGGTATGGCGAAAAATACATACGGAACCGGCTGCTTTATGCTGATGAATACCGGAAACAAAAAGGTGCTATCCAACAATGGTTTGCTGACAACCCTGGCCTGCAGCATTGACGATCGGATCCAGTATGCTCTTGAAGGTTCTGTTTTTGTTGCCGGGGCTGCTGTCCAATGGCTTCGCGATGGATTGAAAATCATTGAGAAAGCATCAGATTCTGAAAAAATGGCCATGAGTGTTAAGGAGGCCGAAGAGGTATTCGTGGTGCCGGCTTTCGTTGGACTGGGGGCTCCATACTGGGATATGTACTCCCGGGGAGCAATCTTTGGATTAACCCGTGACACGAACGGAAACCACCTGGTTAAGGCCACTCTCGACTCCTTGGCGTACCAAACACGTGATGTGCTGGAAGCTATGATCGAGGATTCAGGGCTCCGCTTGAAAACCCTTAAAGTTGACGGTGGTGCAGTGGTCAATAATTATTTGATGCAATTCCAGGCCGATATTCTTAATGTTCCGGTCGAACGACCCGAAGTGGTGGAGACAACCGCTATGGGCGCAGCCTATCTGGCCGGGATCTATCTCAACTGGTGGAATTATGGCGACCTGGTTGAGGAACGTGAGGTTGAACGGGTTTTTACTCCGCTGATGCCGGCAGCCAACAGGCAACGATTGTACCTGAAATGGAAAGATGCCGTCAGTCGTACCAGAGGCTGGGCTAAATACTGACATTCTCATAAAAGAAACGCTATGTCTTTTAATCGTTTGGATTTAATCAATCAATTAGGCGAAAGGGAGTGGGATCTACTCATCATCGGTGGAGGAATTACCGGCGCCGGAATTGCACTCGACGCTGCTACAAGAGGATTAAAAACAGCACTGGTAGAGAAAGATGACTTCGCCAGCGGAACCAGCAGTCGATCAACAAAACTGGTCCACGGAGGCCTGAGATACCTTAAACAGCTGGAGTTTGCCCTGGTTAGCCAGGTTGGACGAGAACGTGCTATCGTTCATCAGAATGCTACACACCTGGTGATCCCGGAAAAAATGCTCATGCCACTGGTGAAAGGTGGAACCTATGGGAAACTGGCTTCATCCGTTGGATTGGAGGTGTACGACATCCTCGCTAACGTTAGAAAACAGGACCGTCGACACATGCTAGACAAGGATGAGACCCTCCAAATCGAACCCTTGCTGAACGAAGAAGTGCTGCTGGGATCAGGTTTCTACTCGGAATACCGGACCGATGATGCTCGACTGACAATCGAACTGATTAAAAGCGCAGTACGGAAAGGAGCCGTTTGCCTAAACTACTGTGAACTGATTGGGTTTATGCACTCAAACAACCGGATCATCGGTGCCGAATGTCTGGAACGATTGGGTGGAAAACATATGGAAATCAGATCAAAATTCGTCATCAACGCCGGAGGACCATGGGTCGACCAAATCAGAAGCATGAACAAATCAATCGGAAAAAAACGGTTGCACCTGACTAAAGGTGTCCACCTGGTCGTGGCCCGCGAAAAACTGCCGGTGAAACACTCAGTCTATTTCGATGTTCCCGGGGGTCGAATGATCTTTACCATTCCCCGCTGTCGGACTACCTACATCGGAACAACCGATACCGAGTATCGTGATACCCTGGATCAAGTTTTAACCACCAAAGACGATGCTGAGTACCTGCTTAACGCCGTCAATAGTACCTTTCCCGGAATCCATCTGGCCCTCTCGGATGTGGAATCGAGCTGGGCAGGGATCCGACCTCTAATCCACCAAGAGGGAAAATCCGCTTCGGAAATCTCCAGAAAGGACGAGATCTTTGAGGCGAAAGACGGCCTGATCTCCATCGCCGGAGGAAAACTGACTGGCTACCGGAAAATGGCTCAAAAAGCTGTGGATAGGGTAGTTAAGCGATTCGAGAAGACGACGGGCTATGAACTTGGGCCCTGCATTACCCGGCATATTCCTCTCACGGAGGATCCGTTATGGACCCAAGATGAGGTGGCGCACTTTACCTCGCGAATTGCCAGAGAGGTGGAATCACGCCAATTGAACGGAAACACAGCGAGCTACCTGGTATCGAATTATGGAAAACAGTGCCGCACAATCCTGGATTCTATGGAGCAGTTTAAGGACTCATCACCCGATGAGGCCCTCTGTAGGGCAGAGCTTCAGCACTGTGTGGAAAATGAGTTTGTGCTGACATCCATCGATTTCTTCGATCGACGCACCGGCCGACTGAGCTTCGATATCGATAGTGTTCGGAGAATGAAGAAAATAATCAATAATGATTTGTCCTATCTGCTCGGATGGAACCAGGAGAAAAAAACCACCGACCTTAATCAGCTGGATGAGCGGATCAATGAAGTGACAACCTTTGAGTAAAGCCAGGCACTACTCAATCAGGAGCGATACAACCCCCATTGGCTCCAGTACCATATCGTGAGGTACCGTTCGGAGCTTTCTTTCTCCTGTATCACTGTGCCATAAAGTACCTTTATTGGGTCGAA
>JAAYIP010000201.1 GCA_012523435.1 Bacteroidales bacterium
ATTATTCTGAGGACGGTGAAGAAACAGAGGAAGAAGAGATCAGGGATGTTGATGTTCCTTTGACCACCCGACCCATGCGCAAGCGGAAAATTGAGCTTGAGGAAGGTTCGGATTATCTGGAACCGCTGCCTGAAGACGACCTGCCCCTCGAGACCAAACCCTTTGTCGAGAAGTAAGTCAAAAATCTGAGAGCAATAAGGGTTTTGTAAACTGGAACAATGAAAGGCTGAATAATCATTATGGTTTTCAGATTGTGTAAGATCAGGATCGGGAACCGGTACCTTTCGGTATAATTCTTGACGGTAAAAAAACATGAATAAGAAAACCAGGTTCATTCTCGCCTTGATAATCGTCCTCATCCTTTCAGTGAGCATATTCTTCATAATCAGACTCTCCCGGAATACGGTGTTTATCTATGAAACCAGCTCAACCAATGATCCTTCCATTTCTGCCGGGATGGATGAGATCGAAGAACAGGTTAGCCAATTTCGCGGTCTCAACATCGAATCCGTTGTTCCACGGCAATTAATGACCAGGGATGAACTTAACCAGGTAGTCTTAAATGACTTTTTAGAAGATTATTCTGCTGAAGACGAAGAAAAAGATATTTTGTTAATGAGCCTGTTTGGGCTTTTACCTGCAGATTTTCCACTTCGCGATTTTTATCTCAAAATGTATGGGGAGCAGATTGCTGGCTTTTACGATGCTGAACAAAAAGCGATGTTTATCATCAGTGACAGCGGTTTTGGCGGTATGGAACGTTCAACCTATGCTCACGAATTTGTGCATGCCCTGCAGGATGAGCATTTCGACTTCGAGGGCAAGCTGGGTTACACCGATGAATCCTGCGCGGAAGATTCGGAACGCTGCATGGCAATCCAGTCCCTGCTTGAAGGTGATGCCACATTAACCCAACAGCTTTGGTTCCAAAACTACTCCACAAAACAAGACCTGCAGGACTTACAAGCCTATACCTCCAGTTTTTCAAGCCCTGTCTACGATTCAGCGCCAGATTCAATCAAAGAATCCCTAACCTTTCCTTATCTATACGGTGGCACGTTTGTCCAGTCTCTCTATGCCCGGGGTGGATTTGATGCGATCGATACAGCATTCACGACATTACAGCCAGTTTCTTCGGAGCAGATCATGCACCCCTCCAGGTATCCTGACGACCTGCCAGATAACCCCACGCTGCCAGACCTTCAATCAACTCTGGGTGGAGATTGGGAAGAGGTTGACAACGATGTCCTTGGGGAATGGTATATCTATTTGATTCTGGCGAAGTCGTTCGACCAGCAGCACCGTCTTTTTGACAGTTTGGCTCTTGATGCTGCTGAGGGTTGGGGAGGTGATGCCTACTCTGTTGTAAAAAATAAACATACTGGAGAGCAGGCTGCCTACATCGCGATGAACTGGGACACCGCAGCTGATTCAGATGCCGCTTTCAGAGCCTTTAGCGATTATTCCAATTTGCGTTTCGGTATGATGAAAGCTGATGGTTTTTGGAAGGGCGAGGATTATTCGAGCACACTGATTAAAACAAGCTCAACCAGTTTTGTATGGCTGATGGCACAAGATCGTGTAACTTTGCAATCTTTGAAGGCTTTGGTCGAGGACTAAAATGTCCATTCCATCATTGGATCCAACCCGGATTAAAGCAATTATCTTTGATGTCGATGGCACCTTGTCTGATAGTGATGACCGAATGGTTGAGAAAATTCAAAGCAAGCTGCAATTCCTAGTGAAAATTTTCGGAGAAACAAAACTCAGTCAATTTTCCCGATGGCTTGTTCACGCTCTGGAAGG
>JAAYIP010000202.1 GCA_012523435.1 Bacteroidales bacterium
CCTGGGCAAGGTCAGTCAGGTAATTGGCTAATACTTCGGAATTCCTTCCTGGAGATGAATAAATATAAATTGGCTTACCAGCATACAGAATTGCCTCAGGATCAGCTGTCACTGTTCGAAATAGTTTTGGATAAGCTTCGGGGCCTTCCCAGGTTAGGACGTGTGGATACAGCTCGGTAATTGGGTCATACAATTCATGCCGATGGGCAACCCAACTAATTCCATAAGCCAGGGCGTTTTCAACCATTGGGCCTGCCAACCATGTTGGTTCAATAAACCAATAATCTTTTTTAGTAATATTCTCATTTATATACCTTTCGGTAAGGCTATAGTGTTCAACCCTGGTTTTCCGAAGGTGAATAGATTCCTTTTTTTCTATAAAAGGAATTGCACAAAGCGCCACTAGGAGAATCCCAAATACGAGATCCGCTAAACGAAAATGATATTGCCTTTTTACAAGATAGTGAAGCAGAAACAACACAAATCCTGCGAGCGCAACCACTGGGCTGAGATAATAGTTTTTAAAGTGCTTGGCAACCATAATCATCCCAATCAAAACTGCCACCAGAAACAAGGTTAAAACCCAATAGACCTGTTTGAACTCTGGATGCTGATTTCTTTTGCTCACGAGGTAGGCTATCAGAAAAGCCAGCGAACCGATTGCAATGATTGAAAAGGAAGGATTATAGGTGAATATCAGTTTAATATTGCCAAAAAGCTTACCGAAGTTAACTATTTGATAGGTACCCTGGCCATAAAGGCCATCGTGGGTAGCTACATTGAAGAAGAAATCTCTGGTTTGATCAAGCTCGCTCCAGATGGGACTAAGAGCCAAGAAAAAGGCCAGAATAGATGCTATGGAAAACTGAAGTTTGCCCTTCCATTGGGGAATCAGGAAAAAGGGCAAGACCACCAAAGGGATGAAATTGAACTTGCTAGCGACGCCTATCCCGGTTAGGATTCCGGCATAAACAGCATATTTTGTTGTTGTTAAATCTTTGCCAAGCTTAAACCTTATGGTAAATATGATTAGGACAATCACATAGATGATCAGAATTCGATCGGGCATGTACCTTAGAGGGTACTCAATTAACACCGAATTGAGAAGAAAAGAGGATTGAATTATTAGGGTTCCGACCAGGTCATGTGTGTACTTGTAGGTAACTTTCCCCAACCAGATCAGTGCAAGCAAAGTTAGGATGGAGACAATAAACGAAGCCCACATCAGGTAGTTGTCGGGCTGCGATAAAACATCCTCCGTAAAAGGTCGTTGCCCCGAAAACAGGTGAATCAGTCGCAAAAAAATCCCGGTAATAAAATGTATAGGTGTGCCTGGATTATCAAAATGCCCAATCATATTGAAATCCAGGTTGGCACAGTTTAACCCATTCATAAGATAGATGTACTCGGGATCACAGCGAGTAAGGGAATAAGGCCCTGCAAGGTGGTTTAAATAAAGAGTCCAAGAAAAAAACAACAGGGGGATTAAGAGTATTAAGTTGTTCTTTTTCAATACTTTAGCCAACATCGCAAAAACTTATTTGAATATTTGATACTTAACGAGCCCAAGTCTCTGAAGGCGATAAGAGAGTGCAGTATTAAGGACTCCAAACCCAAAGCGTACACTTCTGGAAAAACTAATGGAGGAAGCCTCATCCATATATTTGGTTGGACAGGTTATTTCGGCGATTTTATATCCTTAAATAGTATTTGGGCAAGCATCTGATTGTCGAACACAAAATCATTCGAATTAGCTTTGAAGTTGATATTCCGTAGAACCTCAGCAGAAAAAGCCCGATAACCAGTGTGATACTCAGATAATTTCTGCTTCATTAGGATATTTTGAAAAACTGTTAACAGTCGATTAGAGATATACCTCCAATAAGGCATTCCCCCGACAATAGCACTCCTGCCAAGAATTCTGGAGCCAAGAACCACTGGGTAAACATCGTTTGCGATGAGATAGATCATTGAATGGAGCAGCTTCGGCGTATATTGATAATCGGGATGAAGCATAATCACGATATCGGCCTCAAGCTCCAATGCTTTCAAATAGCAGGTTTTTTGATTACCACCATAGCCCAAATTGTTAACATGAGTAATGACATGATGAATTCCGAGCTCCTCTGCAACTCTCACGGTGTCATCCTGGCTGCAGTCGTCGACCAGAATAACCTCGTCAACTACATCTAATGGAATTTCGTTATAGGTCTTTTTTAGTGTCTTTTCCGCATTATAAGCCGGGAGCACCACTACAACTTTGTTGTCCTTAACCATAATTGATTAATGTTTAAGCCACCAAATATAATCAAAGTAACGGGTTGATCCTTCCTCAAAATGGACGTTTAGACGCGAGATCCCCTGTTACACCAACAGCTCCTTGAAATTATCGGATATTCCTTTAGATTTGTCGATGAGCGCGAAACCAAAGAGGTGTAATGAATTGCGCTCCCGCTTCGACAATAATAAATCTGACACCATGAAAACCTATCAAACCATCCTATCTGTCGCGGTTCTGATCGGCCTGACATCCATTCTCCCTACCCACACTTACTCCCAAGACCACAACAACTTAACAACCATCTGGGAGATCGGAACACAAGATCATAATAGTCAAGAGTTTAGCCTGGCCCCAGACGGATACAACCAGTACCAGTCGGATGGACTATTTATTGTTGGTCAATCGGATCCAAAAAAGGATTGGCCCTATGTTCATCCAGGTCCTAACGACCGATGGGCGGGGAGCCTATCTCACTCGTTTACTATAGTATTCGCTCTGGAACAAGCAGTTCTCCGAGATTCCATTCGAATACAAATCCATTTCACTGACACACACGGGTCAACTCCACCAACCCTAGAGATTTCTCTCAATGGATCAGTTGTTGAAAGCAAACTTCCAGCCGGAGGCGGCGATGCATCGATCAAAGGGACCCCTTCGGCCGGTAAACCCTGGACCCTGGAAGTTCCCTTCCCTTCTGAGTTACTCAGGAAAGGGGTCAATCATCTTAGCCTGACCACTAAATCGGGAAGCTGGTTTCTGTATGATGCCCTATGCCTGCTAGGGCCGCAAGGCATCAAAACTGAGCCAGTCAAGGAGGGGATCCTGATTACTAACACCAAATCCATCAATGCTTTATATCAGATTAATGGAAGCGATTACCAGGATGTGGTTATATCCCTCCTGAATACAGGCAAACCGTTTCAAAGCCAGATCCTGGTGAATGGTCAAACAGCTCTTGCAACACTTTTGCGCGAGGGGAAACAACAGGTGACTGTTCCCATCCAGGCCGTCACTGAAGAAAAAGCAGTTCAGGTTTCCATCTGCGAGGGAGAGCTGTCGCTGGCCAACCAAGAGATTTGGGTCAAACCGGTAAGAAAAATGACTGTTTACATCCTCCCCCATTCTCATACTGATATTGGATATACCGAGATCCAGACTGCCATCGAAGATAAGCAGGTGAAGAATTTGGTCACAGGGATGGAGTATGCCCAGCAAACTGCCAGTTATCCTGAGGGTGCCAGATTTGTATGGAATGTTGAGGTGGGCTGGGCAGCTGATTTGTATCTCGACCGGATGGATGAGCAGGCCCATGCCAGACTGCTAGAGGCGATGAGATCAGGTCAAGTTAGCCTTAATGCAATGTATTTAAATGAGTTAACGGGACTATGCCGGCCAGAAGAGTTGTTCCGGCTGTTCCGCTTTTCCACCCAGATGGAGCAGTGGTCTGGTCAAAAAATCGATGCCGCCATGATCAGCGACGTTCCGGGATACACCTGGGGCACCATAACCGCCATGGCTCAGGCCGGAATCAGGTACTTTTCGGTAGCACCCAACTATTTCGATCGGATCGGGGATATCCTGGTTCAGTGGGAAAACAAGCCGTTTTATTGGATCTCTCCATCAGGGCAGGAGAAAGTGTTGGTATGGATTCCTCTGAAAGGCTATGCCCTATCCCACATGATC
>JAAYIP010000203.1 GCA_012523435.1 Bacteroidales bacterium
GCTGTAGGGTATGCTATACCTGTGTCAGAGAGTGCCCCGCCAAAGCTATCCGAATCATTAACGGCCAGGCTGAGGTAATGCATGAACGCTGTATCGGTTGTGGAAACTGCATCAGAGTGTGCTCACAAGGTGCTAAAACCTATTTAAACCTGGAAAGCCAGGTGCTGCAACTCCTCCAATCCGATTCGAAAACCGTCGCTCTTTTGGCTCCAAGCTTCCCAGCAGAGTTTTCTGATGATTACAGCTCCGGAGCCCTCATTGCCATGATCCGTGCGCTTGGGTTTGACTATGTGTGTGAAGTGGCTTTTGGGGCCGACCTGGTTGCTTCGGAGTATAATAAAATCATTTCAGACGAATCACACCCGCCGGTGATTAGTTCCGATTGCCCTGCCGTGGTCTTTTTTGTGCGCCATTTCCATCCCGATGTGGTTCCGTTCCTGGCCGAAGTGGCCTCACCTATGGTGGTAACTTCCCGAGTAGTTAAAAAGAAATATGGTGAACAGGTGAAAACCGTGT
Source organism: Bacteroidales bacterium (assembly GCA_012523435.1). Taxonomy (GTDB): domain Bacteria; phylum Bacteroidota; class Bacteroidia; order Bacteroidales; family UBA12481; genus UBA12481. The sequence continues at coordinate 517 of JAAYIP010000203.1, forward strand.
TCATCGGACCCTGTATTAGCAAAAAAGCTGAGTCAGAGGAGGTTGATGAAGTCATTACCTTCCAAGAGCTTCGAAACCTCTTCTTGTCATGTGATATCACCCCCGAAAATTTGGAGGAATCAGATTTCGACCCTCCACTGGCTGGAAGGGGGATGATATTCCCCGTGAAACGAGGGTTACTCCAGACATTAAGTATTCCCGAAGACCTGTTCGACGGAAATGTTCTTGTGGCAGAGGGTAGGGTCAATTTCCCTGCAGCTATTACGGAATTCGAAAAGGGAGTCATCGCTGATCAACATCTCGAACTGCTTTGCTGCGATGGATGTCTTATGGGACCAGGTATGTCACCTAATGGTAAACATTATGCCCGCCGCGCTATGATTGGCGATTATGTGCGCTCCTGTATCCAGCAGAGAGACCATGATACCTGGATTCAGGAGATGGAAGAGTTTTCCCAACTGGATCTGTCGAGGAAGTTTGAACCCATGGATCGAAGGCTGGACCTGCCATCACCCGAAACTATCCGGAAAGTCTTGGCATCCATGGGAAAATTCTCTCCCCAGGATCATCTCAACTGTGGAGCCTGTGGATATGATTCATGCGAAAATCATGCAATTGCAATAGCACAGGGTCTGGCCGAAGAGGATATGTGCCTGCCCTATACCATCGAAAAGATGCATAGCTCAATCCAGGAGCTAAACCTTTCAAATGAAAAACTGGCCAAAGTGCAACAGGCACTCCGACACTCCGAAAAGCTGGCCCATATGGGTCAACTGTCAGCCGGAATTGCACATGAACTGAATAACCCCCTCGGAGTCGTCATTATGTATGCTAATCTGCTGCTTGATGATTGTCGGGATGATCAAATGACTCAGGATCTGAAGCTTATCGCTATTCAAGCCGACCGTTGTAAAAAGATTGTGAGTAATCTCCTTAATTTTGCTCGGAAAAACCAGGTCAGACTTCAGGAACTGGATCTGGAACAACTCGCCCGAACCAGTCTGGCAGGAGTAATCGTGCCTTCCGGAGTCAAAGCTTATATTGATAATAAAATGCTTAACAAAACGGCCAGACTAGATGAGGAGCAAATGACTCAGGTGCTTAGCAATCTGATAAAAAATGCAGTCGAAGCTATGCCGAATGGTGGAAGCCTTCTAATCAGACTGGAAGAGATTGATCAGGATATCTTAATCACTGTCCGGGATACCGGCATCGGAATTAGTCCAAACGATATGGATAAAATCTTTACTCCATTCTTTACCACCAAAGAAATCGGAAAGGGAACCGGCCTAGGGCTGGCAACCACCTACGGCATCATCAAAATGCATAAAGGACGTATCGAGGTGGATTCAAATAATGACCCAACTAAAGGGCCTACAGGTACCAATGTGCGGATAATTTTACCTCGGAATAACTAATTAGTATAATGATAAATAAAGACAAGAAACCCAGGATTCTGATCGCCGATGATGATCCCGACTTCCTTTTTCAGTTAGGCTTCGTTTTGAGAAAAGCTGGTTATGAAGTTGATGTATTTGACAATCAGGTAGATACTAGTAAATACCTTGAGGCCCATAGGCCGGATCTGGCCATTTTTGATTTGATGATGGAACGTGATGACTCCGGATTTGTCCTCGCTTACCACGCAAAAAAACTATACCCCAAGCTTCCTGTTATTCTCCTGACTGCAGTTACCGCAGAAACAGGACGCGATTTTAAGCCGGGAAACCAGGAATCAAAAAGATGGATTAAAGCAGATCTTTATCTGGAAAAAGGACTCCACCCGGATGAGATCATAGCCTATGTCAGACAGTTTATCAAAAGTTGATTATGGAAATGCTTAAGGTACTGGTTGTTGATGATGAACCAGGAATTCGATCGGGAATCTCAAGAATATTGAGTCAGTTTATTGTGGGCTATCCATTTATGGATGAGGATATTGGCTTTGAAATGATGGAAGCTGCCACAGGCGAAGAGGCAATCGAAATCTTTCATGTCAACAAACCCGATGTAGTCCTCCTGGATAATAAACTTCCCGGAATGGACGGAATTCAGGTATTGGAATATATTAACCAAAACGCTCTGGAAATCGAGGTGATGATGATTACATCCTATGCTTCCCTCGAACTGGCCGTGAAAGCCACGAATATCGGAGCCTACGATTTTGTCCCAAAACCATTTACCCCCCAGGAGCTTAGAGCCTCGATGGAGAATTTGACGAAACACTTGTTTCTCAAGCGGATAATACAGCGGATGAATAAGGAAGGTAAGCAGATTCGCTTCCAATTTCTTACGGTCCTGTCCCATGAACTGAAGAACCCGCTGAGTTCTGTCGAGGGGTACCTGAGGATGATGCAAAGTCGTCAGGCTGGCGATTCTCTTGAAGATTACGATGAAATGATCACTCGTTCCATCAAACGCATCAAGGGAATGAGAAATCTAATCATGGACCTGCTGGATCTCACAAAAATTGAATCCGGGAAAAAACCAAGAGAAATTAAAGATACTGACCTGGTTAAGGTTGCCCGACTATCAGCCGAAGCAATGGGCCCAATGGCTATCCAAATGGAAGTGGAAGTCCGCTTTGCCGGATTGGAAAAACTTATCCTGCCTGCTGATCCTGAAGAGATGGAATTCATAATGAACAACCTGATTAGTAATGCTGTAAAGTATAATAGGAGGGGAGGGAAGGTGATCATTCGATTTGCCCGCGAAGACAATAAAGCGATCATCGAAGTGAAGGATACCGGAATCGGAATCACCCAGGAGGACCAATCATTACTTTTTCGGGAATTCGTTAGGATCAAATCACGCGAAACACGCAATATCTCAGGATCTGGACTAGGCCTTAGTATTGTTAAACGACTCCTTGATTTATACGACGGGGATATTGTGGTCAGGAGTACCCCTGGAGAGGGTAGCTGTTTTAAAATCGAATTACCTGTAAATACTAGATAATTAGAGTCACTAACTTGAAAAATGTTATGACATTGCCTGAAAAAACCATCGAAAGACTAAGTGGTTATCGACGGATATTACTGGATTGTCTGGCTAAAGGCAAGACGCATGTTTATTCACATGAACTGGCTGCTCTCAACCATATCACCGCCGTGCAGGTTAGACGTGATATGATGCTAATGGGGTTCAGTAGCATGCAAAGAAAAGGTTATGGTGTAAAAGAACTGATCGATGCCATAGGCGTTTTGATTGATACCAAAAAAGGTCTGAATATTGCAGTGGTCGGCTTGGGAAATCTGGGGCGTGCTGTCACTACCTATTTCCGCGGGAAAAGGTCGAAATTGAACGTTGTGGCCATTTTTGATGTCGATCCGGAAAAAATCGGCCGGATTGTAGCCGGGGTTAAGTGCTATTCTGATAATGACCTTCCTAAATTGGTTAAAGAGATGGATATCAGTATAGTAGTTCTGACTGTGCCTCCCGAACAGGCCGTCAAGTCCGCTGAAACTCTGGTAGCTTGTGGTATTAAAGGGATTTTAAACCTGACAACAGTGCCCCTGAATATCCCCCCTAACGTGTTCCTCGAAGAGCACGATATGATCACATCCATCGAAAAGGTAGCCTATTTTGTGAAAAATCATCAGGGCTGATTTCCCGGCTCAGCTTTTAGGGTTATCTTTGCACGTTTTTAAATCAACCATGCTTGTTCACCGAAGCCTTGAGGGGATACAAATACGAAATGCCGTTGTCACAACTGGATCATTTGATGGGGTCCATGTTGGACATAGGGTTATCATCAACCGCCTCAGAACCCTGGCCAAAGCGACCGGTGGTGAGTCTGTTCTGATTACTTTCTATCCTCACCCCCGCAAAGTGCTCTATCCCGATACTCAAGGAAGCAATCTTCTGATGATAAATACCCAACGCGAGAAGATCAGGCTACTGGAGCAGGCAGGATTAGACCATCTAGTCATCATTCCTTTCACCCTGGAGTTCTCCAAAATCACTTCCGTTGATTTCATTCGCCATATCCTTGTTGGAAAACTAAAAGCCAAGTGTGTGGTGGTTGGATTTAATCACCATTTCGGTCATAACCGCGAAGGGGATTATGAATACCTCTTCGAACTGGGCAAGTTTTATGGCTTCAGTGTAGAAGAGATCCCCGAACAGGATATTCATAACGAGTTTGTCAGCTCAACAAAAATCCGTAAAGCGCTGACTGAAGGTAACATCCAGCGCGCGAATGCCTACTTGGATCATGAGTTTTTTATCTTGGGGCAAGTGAAAGATGCCAGTCATCTTCCGATTAATCAAACCAAATGGCATGAGATTATCCCGGAAGAGCTTGAAAAACAGCTTCCTCCCCCTGGTATCTACGCAGGTTCCTTGATTGTCGTCGGAGAACGAGTTAAAGCTCCGGTGATGGTTTTACATGCCCCTCAACGAAATCGGGTCTTTTTTGCCTCCGAAGAAAAAGTGACCGGAGAAGTCGCGCTCTTTTTCCATAAGCGTATGCGCTTACTGGGTGCTGATGAGCCTCCTGTGGCTGATGTCCTTCGCCAGGATTTGAGAATGATCGATGAACTAATCTACTGACCGTAGATCTCAGCTACCAGGTTTTTCCACTTCCCTTCCGGCACCTCCCCAACTGGCACTCTTTTTAAAATTTCCAACGGCTGATGTCCAAGAAAAATGACTTCACCACCTAGAGATATGGCCTCTTCTTCATCGTGGGTTACGAAAACTACCGTTCTGCGATCTTTGGTCCAGATGTTCTTGAATGATTCTAAAATATTGAATTTCAGTTTTCTGTCGAGGTTTTGGAAGGCCTCGTCCATCAAAATCGCACTTGATGGATAAGCGAAGGCTCTCGCAATCGAAATCCGCTGACGCATCCCTCCACTTAATTGCCCCGGAAACCTGCACTCCTCTTTCTCCAACCCAACCATCCGGATAAATTCTCGGGCATGCCTCAAGGCATCCTCTTGCGGCATCAATCCGTTCAGGGGGAAAAGCACATTGGCCAATACCGTCTTCCAAGGAAGAATCCTTACCTCTTGGAAAATATACGAAATGCGTTGGTTCTGAAATCCATTGATGCTTCCCCCAGTTGGAACCATCAGCCCGGCTAGTAAGTTCAAAATCGTCGTTTTGCCGCAGCCAGAGGGACCGAAAAGACAGGTGACAGTTCCCGGCCTGATGTCTAGTGAGAAGTCATCCAGGACTTTCCGGTCGCCGAAATGCTTGGAAACATGGCTTAATTTGAGGTTTAACGGTTCCATCGGACGATCTTTGATTCAAACATGCGGTTGATTCCCTCGAAAAAATACCCGATGATTACGGCGATCAATGTCCACGCAATCACTTCAGCTACCAGAAGAAAACTCTGGGCCTCCTGCATCATCGATCCAATTCCATATCGTGGTTGGCTAAGTACTTCGCCAATAATTACCGCCCTCCACCCAAAACCCAGGGCCGAGGAGATCCCGCTGAACAGGTAGGGAAGTATCGATGGAATGTACACTTCCCGTAATATCCTCCACTCTTTGACATGATAAATCCGGGCCATCTCGACCAGCTTCGGGTCGGTTTGCCGGATCCCTTGGGTGAGGTTGGTCGAAAGAAGCGGAAACATTGTCAGAAATCCGATGAATACCGGAACCTGCTCCACCTTAAACCAGATCAGGGCTAACAGAATAATCGAAATGACCGGTACCGATCGAAAGAGGACTATGATGGGCCTGAATGCCGCTTCAACAACAGGGTTTAAGCCGCTGAGTATCCCGATGACCAACGCACATCCAAAGGCGAGGATAAAGCCTAATAGCCCCCTGATAATGGTGGAGGTGAGTGATGAAAGAAATCCGGGCTCCCCAAATAAATGGATGAGTGCCGTAATGCTGTCAGCCGGGCCAGGTAAAATCTGACGGGCTCCGGTAATCCGGGACACTAACTCCCAAATAACTAATAACAAGCCAATTACAGCAATACTAATGGTCCGATTCCTGGTAAAAAAATCTTTCATCAGGCAAATGCCGGCCTATTGCATCCGGACTAAATTTCAACAGAACCGAAAGGTAACGGTTTACCGCGGATTTTGCCTCGATGGCCGGTATAAAAGCGAGGTTACTCCGAGGTATAGAGAGGATGGTAGTGGCACTGTCGGGCAAAATCCGATGACGAATCACCGGAGCCGCAGCTCCAAGAGGATAACGGGTTACCGAATCAGATGATTGTTTCCAGCGTACCATCACCTCACGAAACTCTTCCGGCTGCTCCCGTATCATCCGCTTTTGAACCATGATGGCCGTCTGTGGTAGCCCGGGAGCATCAGGATGCATCAGAGCCCACTCTGTCGAGAAATCCAGAATAACCCTGATATCCGAATTTCGGGCTTGAGCCATACTAAGCATCGGTTCCGACAAAACAGCAATCTGAACACCCCCAGCTATCATCGCATTGGCCAGATCGGAAGGCGAAGGAAAAGAATAGTCAATAATCAAATCGCTTTCTGGGTTAAGGCCTTCTAATTCAAGAAAATAGCGAGTGATTAGGTCGGGAGTTGCACCCCTTCCCATCAAATTGACCCGTTTCCCCTTGAGGTCCTGCCAACTCCGAATCGTAGTGTCTGTGCCACATAAAAATAGCGTTCCCCAGACGGGAACTGCTGCCAGTTGATACGGAATATCCTTGTTGTACAAAATTGCCGCCATGTTGAGCGGTAAAACCGCAACCTCAGGATGCTCTTTGAGTATCATCGCCCTTACCTGCATGGGGTCATCCATCATCGTGATCCTGATCGGTTTGTTGTTAACTGTCCCCGGTGAATCAATCAGATGAACCATCCCCACCGAAGAGGGACCCCGAAGAGCTAAAATGTCAAAATGACTATCCTCATGCTTCTTGCCAGCGCAGGAAACACAAATCATAACGAAAAATAGAGCAGCTAAACGAGTCAAACGCCTTATAATCATGTTTACCTTAAAAAGTTTAAAGATACGATTTGTCAACATTCTTGCTTTTGTGATATTTATCTGTACCTTTGTTAGCTGAATAACAAAACGCCTGAAGAAACGTCTATTCAATTCTAAGGGCTTAAATATCAATCTGATCCGGAGGAAATGCTGATGGAAAAGAGAATCGGTTCCGTTTTAATACTGCTGTCGGGAAAAGATACTGCCCCGATTGTTAACGCAGTAATCTCCAAACACTCCTCCATTATCATCGGTCGCCAGGGTTTACCTGTCAAGGGCGATAACCATGCCATCATCTCCCTGGTGCTGGAAGGTACTACAGATCAGATTGGATCCCTCACCGGCCAACTGGGCCGGATCGAAAGGGTTCAGGTCAAGTCAGTCGTACTTAAATTAATAAATGATGATAAGGAAATTTAAACTTTTCGTTCTCCTGTCTTTGTTGGTGTCTTTAAACCTTAATGCTCAGGAGGTTTCTATTCCCGGCCAAATTATTGATGCCGGTACCGGCCGCGGGCTGGCCTATGTGGATGTGCTACTCCATGCTTCAGATGGGTCTAATGGAGTACTGAGTACGCTGACCGATAATGAAGGACAATTCACGTTCAGTCGGCTTAAACCTGGTAGTTATCAGCTGAAAGTCAATTTGTTAGGATATTACCCGCAAGAAAAAAATATTCAGGTTGTTCAGGGAGCCAACCCCTCCATCCGGGTTGAGCTCGTAGCAGCCATGATTCCCCTCGGAGAGGTCCAGGTTTCTACTCTTCGGTACGACAAACTCGAACGGGCTGTTTCGATGCCGGTAGTGGTAGTCCCCCGGGAATATTTTCCCCGCCAGTCGAGCATGACCCTCTCCGATATCCTTAGCAGGGAGCCAGGTATCGCTCTGGCACGCGATGGCGGCTGGGCTACATCCGTTAATATCCGGGGTATGGGCGAAAACCGCCTGGTTAGCATGGTCGATGGTGCTCGTATCGAAACCGCAACAGACCTGAACGCGGCTTTGTCTATGTACGATATCAACGAGATCGACCGCATCGAAGTGATCAAAGGCGCTGCCTCATCCATCTATGGGACCGGTGCCCTTGGAGGAGTTATTAATATCCTGACCAAAAAGGGGCAGTATTATGATAAGCCAACCATCCACGGTCAGGCTTCGGGAACCTTCGAAGGAGTTAACTCGCTGATCGGTACTCATGTCGGACTTGAATCAGGAGCAAAATCCTGGAAATTGAGACTGAGCGGTGGATACAGAACCGCCAATGACTATAAAACGCCGGAAGGAGTGATGGAAAATTCGGGGTTTACCGACCGTAACTTGAATGCTACACTGGGTATTAAACCAGTGAAAAACCAAGAACTGGAACTCAATGCACAGCATTATCAGGCATTTGATGTTGGCATTCCCGGCGGTGCTCCTTTCGGACCAAAAGCTAAAGCAACTTACAAAGAGGTAACCCGCCAACTGATATCAGGAAAATATACTTTCCGCAAACTTTTACCCGGATTGGAAGATCTGAGTATCAGAGGTTATCATCAATATATCGACCGTGATGTGGAGATGATTCCCAATACTCCGCCATCAACTGTCGGAAATACCCGAATGACTGCTTTGCAAGTGTTACCCAGAGGTACGCATAATACAACTGGTGCAGTGCTGGATACCCGCTGGAAAACCGGTAAGAATCACCTTCTGGTTGCCGGAGTTGACCTCTGGCAGCGAAAAATGGTGACAACCAGAGAAAAATATATCCGTCAGGAAATTCTGGATCCCTTCCAAACCGTGACTCAAACAAACGAAATTGTACGGGGTGAAAAGCCGAACCCGGATTCCCGTTTCGGAAGCGCCGGACTATTTCTGCAACAGGAGTCCAAATTCTTCAACGAAAAGCTGGAACTGACTTATGGTGCCAGGGTTGACCGAATTCAGGTGGTGAATGATGAGCAACTGGATCCGATAAGCATGATCATCAACGGAAACCCAAAGGAACCTGTTCCAAATCAGCGAGTTATATTCCATGCTGATACGGCTAGCGCCTGGTCATGGTCGGCAAATTTAAGTGCTCTGTGGCACCTGATGCCATCAATGGACCTGACTTTCAACACCGGCCGCTCTTTCCGCAGTCCCTCGCTCGAAGAGCGCTTTAAGTATATCGACCTGGGCTCCAAAGTTCGCCTTGGTGACCCTCTGCTAAAACCAGAAAAAGGCGTATTTGGAGATCTGGGCTTCCGGATCTGGAAGGATCGTTTCCAATTCCAGGCTAACGGATTTGTCCACTATCTGGATGATATGATCGTGGAAGTTCCGGGCGAATTCATCTACTACTTAGCCACCGGCCCGGATGCCGGCTTAACCGACACCCTCCCGGCTTTGGTTAATGCCAACGTGGAACAGGCGCTGCTGACAGGTTTTGAGGCTAGTGTCAATGCCCAGTTATTCCGTGATTTGGTGATTTTCGGACAAACTTCTTTTGTGCGAGGTTACAATCTAACCAGCTCTTCCGATCTGCCTCTGATTCCGCCTTTTACCTCCGGCCTTGGCTTGCGTTACCAGCTGCCGGGAATCTTCAGCCTCGAGTGGGTTACCACGTTCGTTGCTGCTCAAAACCGGATCGGGGAAGGGGAGACTGCCTCCGAACACTATTACTTATCTGATTTTGCCATTTATTCCGCTCCAAGAGAACTGGGCATTACCTCTTTCCAGCTCTTTGCCGGCGTGGATAACGTGTTTAATACCTCCTATCAAAACCATTTGGCTACTAACCGAGGAATGATCCGGGTTGAGCCAGGACGGAATATTTTTGTCAGGCTGGTCATGCGGTTTTAAATCCTAATCTCATCTGATAGGGTTGATCCGTTAAAATGGATCAACCCTTCTAAACCTCCTGGAAAATTGGTTAATTTGCTCCAAAGAGTAAATAGTATGATTAACCGTCAGCTGATTGACCCCAAAAGCCTCGTTGTAGTTGGTGCTTCAAATGATGTGACCAAACCGGGGGGAAAGGTTGTGAAGAACCTGCTGGACCATGAATATCGAGGTGATTTATTCCTGGTAAACCCTAAATCTCCTGAAATTCAGGGAATTCCTGCAATCTCCGATTTATCCGATTTGCCGGAGGTGGAGTGTGCTATCCTGGCCATTCCCGCAGCTCTCTGTCCTCCAACCACCCGCTATCTGGCAACGGAAAAGGGGGTGCGAGCTTTTATTGTCATTTCTGCCGGATTCTCGGAAGAAAACGAGCAAGGTGCTGCTTATGAACAGGAGCTGGTCTCCATCATGGAAGAGACCGGAAGCAGCCTGATAGGGCCTAACTGTATCGGCGTGATCACAACCACCTATGCCGGGTGTTTTTCAACGCCTGTGCCGAAATTGGCTCCCCAGGGGGTGGATTTTATCTCCGGATCAGGCGCTACAGCGGTGTTCATCATGGAGACAGCCGTACCCAATGGCTTGTCATTCAGTAGTGTATTCAGTGTCGGAAACTCAGCCCAGATCGGAGTTGAAGATGTGCTGGAGCACCTCGATCGGTCATTTGACCCCGGAAAATCTAGTCGGGTGAAGCTATTGTATGTGGAAAGCATCCGTAACCCGGCGAAACTTCTGAAGCACGCTTCCTCTCTGATCCACAAAGGATGCCGGATTGCCGCTATCAAGGCTGGTGCATCCGAAGCCGGCAGCCGGGCCGCCTCCTCTCATACCGGTGCCCTCGCTAGTCCAGATACCGCCGTCGATGCTCTCTTTCGTAAAGCGGGAATCATTCGCTGCTATAGCCGCTCCGAACTGGTGACCATGGGCTGCCTTTTCATGCATCAAAAGCCAAAGGGTAAGAGAATGGCCATCATTACCCATGCCGGTGGACCAGCAGTGATTCTTACCGATGTACTCTCCGATGGGGGGATCGTGGTGCCGCCGATTAAGGGACCGGCAGCCGACCGGCTGCTTCAAAAGCTCCACCCGGGCTCATCCGTGGCTAACCCAATCGATGTGCTGGCAACAGGTAGCATGGAGCATGTGGAAGCCGTGATCGATTGTGTTGAAAATGAGCTTGATGATATTGATGGAATGTGCATCATCTTTGGTAGCCCGGGACTCTTTTCCGTTGAACCGATCTATGATCTGATCGATCGGAAAATGAAACAGTGCCGAAAACCCATCTACCCAATTTTCCCCTCCCTCGTGAATGCGGGAGGGGAAGTAGAACGCTTCCTGGCGAAAGGCCGAGTCAATTTTCCGGATGAAGCCCTTTTCGGACAAGCCCTGACCAAATACCTTGCTGCTCGTCAGCCAACAACCGATGAGCATTCCTTACCAAATATAAATCGAGATGCCATTGAAACCCTTCTAAGTAAGGTTGACGATGGTTATCTAAGCCCCGATCATGTGCAGCAGCTGCTCGACATAGCTGATATCTCCCGTATTCCTGAAGCTGTCGCCTCCCAAGCCGATGAGGCAGTTCAGATTGCCGAACAATTCGGGTACCCGGTCGTTATGAAAGTGGTTGGGCCGATCCATAAAACAGATGTGGGCGGCGTTCTGCTAAATCTGCAAGATCAGTCGGACGTAAAGAAGAGCTTTGCTCAGCTCATGAAAATCAACAGTGCCACCGGAGTCCTCCTGCAACCTATGCTGAATGGATTGGAACTCTTCGTTGGTGCTAAACGGGAAGGCAATTTCGGACATATCGTGATGATCGGCCTGGGAGGAATCTTTATCGAAGTGCTTAAAGATGTTCAGTCCGGTCTGGCTCCATTATCGATGGAAGAGGTGGATGATATGATCAGCCATCTGAGAGGGAAGAAAATGCTCGAAGGAGTTAGAGGACAGGCAAAAGTGGATGTGGAGGCATGGAAAAGCCTGATAATGAATGTATCAGCTCTGGTAAAAGTCGCACCTGAAATTGCCGAACTAGATCTAAATCCAGTGATGGGTCTGCCCAACCGGGCTATTGCTGTGGATGCCCGGATCCGGATTGAAAAGAGGTGAGGAATCGTTACATTTGTCAATATAAAAATCTGTTCTATGGAAAAAATTGCCATTCTCTATGGCCCAAAAGGAGGAAGTACTGAGCGCGTAGCGCATAAGATTGCTGAAACCTTGGGCGCTGATCGGTGTACCTTGTTGTGGGTAAAAGGTCTGGAAGAATCAGATCTTAGCGGATATAAATACTTGATATTCGGAGCTCCCACGGTTGGTACCCATAACTGGTCGGATCAGAATGATCCCGGCGATTGGGATCTTTTTCTGACCCGTCTGCACAAGATGAACCTCCAAGGTAAAGTGTGTGCGGTTTATGGATTGGGCGACCAGGTTAGCTATTCCTTTAAGTTTGTGGACGATATCGCGGTTATTGCGGATACCCTGATCGAAAATGGTGCTACCTTGGTAGGAAAGGTGTCTGCGGAGGGTTATACGTTTGATGAGTCTATGGCTTTTAGGGATGATCTGTTTCTGGGACTGCCTCTGGATGAGGATAATGAGCCGGGGAAAACTCCCGAACGAATCACCCGATGGGTGGAGCAGCTAAAGAAGGAGTTCTCCTGAATAAAATAACCTGATACTGAACGGTAACTGCGGTTACCGTTCTTTTTTATGATGGACCTCATCAGCCCAACGTATATTATCAACGAAAAGATCGCCAGGAACAATATCCGGCGGATGGCTGCTAAAGCTGCTGAAAACCAGGCCCTCTTTCGGCCCCACTTTAAAACCCATCAATCCCGGCTCATCGGGAGATGGTTCAAAGAGGAGGGTGTGACCGCCATAACGGTCTCCTCATTATCTATGGCCGATTATTTTGCAAGCGATGGCTGGAATGATATTACTGTGGCTTTCCCAGTCAATTTGCACGAAATCAATCTGATAAACCGCCTCTCAGGTTGCATCCGCCTTGGCCTTACTATCGAAGATTTGAACACGGTGAAGCAGCTCGATCAGCTCTTAACCTCCCGCGTGGATCTCTATATCAAGATCGATAGCGGTTATCACCGTACCGGCCTGGAGCCAGCCGACCGGGATGAGATCGTAGCCATTGTTGTCGCCGCAAGAGGCTCCAGAAATCTGAATTTCAAAGGGTTGATTGCTCATTCCGGACATACCTATCAGGCTCGAACAATCGGGGAGGTGTACACAATCGCGGCTTTATCCCTGGAGTGTATGAAGATGATAAAGTCCTGGATCCCCGATTCGGATCGCTGCCTGATCTCCATCGGAGACACGCCCTCCTGCAGTCTGCTGGATGACTTCGGTGGTGTGGATGAGATCCGGCCGGGTAACTTTGTTTTTTACGATCTGATGCAGATGCAGATCGGCTCCTGCCAGTTTGAACAGGTAGCTGGGGTGGTCGCTTGTCCCGTTGTTGCAGTCCATTCCCATCGAAATCAGGCAGTGATTTTCGGGGGTGCTGTGCATCTGTCGAAAGACAGGCTGGAGGTTGCTGGCCAGACTGTTTTCGGACAGCTGGTCGAATGGACTGGGTTGGGGTGGGGGAAACCAATTCCAGAGAGTTACCTGGTTTCACTTTCACAGGAACACGGCATACTTGAAGCCCCATCAGCAGTCATCCGAAAATTAATACCAGGGAGCTGGATAGGTATTCTTCCGGTGCATTCTTGCCTGACTGCCAACTTATTGCGGGGTTATAGAACTTTAGATGGAGTTGATCTTGATCATCTATCAGGATTTTGATGTTTCTCCTTTTGCAGGTAAATAAAATGTTTTATCTTGCTCCATGGTACAAAACACTCCCATTAACCAAGAGATCGTCAGAGAACAGATTGCACTGGCAAAGCTTCCCGGCTTAGGGCGTGCTTCAATCAGGGAAATAGTTAGGCTTGTTAATATCATCGAACAGTTGACCGGTGAAAAGTACATCCGGATGGAGATGGGTGTTCCCGGTCTGGAGCCGCCTGATATAGGCATCGAAGCTGAGATTGCTGCTCTTCAGAGAGGGGTAGCCTCCAAATATCCGATGATTGAAGGAGTCCCTGAACTCAAAAGAGAGGCCAAGCGTTTTATCAAACTGTTTCTGAACGTTGAGATATCCGAAGAGTTCTGTGTTCCCAGTGTTGGATCCATGCAGGGAGCAATGGCAGCCTTCATGGTAGCCAATCGCTCCGACCGTAACAAACTGGGAACGCTGTTTCTTGATCCGGGTTTTCCGGTTCAGAAGCAGCAGTGCCGAGTCCTGGGCCATGAATTCGAGTCTTTTGATATTTATGATTTCCGGGGTGAAAAGCTTGCACCGAAGCTGGAATCTTATCTGGCTACTGGGAAGATCTCCACGCTTCTCTACTCAAATCCAAACAATCCGTCGTGGATATGCTTTACCGAAGAGGAACTCCAAATCATCGGTCGACTGGCTGATCAGTACGATGTGATTGTGATGGAGGACTTGGCATATTTTGGGATGGACTTCAGAAAGGACTATTCTCATCCGGGTGAGCCTCCTTACCAACCAACCGTAGCTCACTATTGTGATCACTGGTTGTTGCTGATTTCCAGCTCAAAAGCTTTTTCGTTTGCTGGTGAACGGGTAGGTTTTGTTGCGATGAGTGATAAGCTCTTTAACCGTGTTTATCCCGATTTAAAACGATATTACACCAGCGACCGCTTTGGCTACTCCCTGATATATGGGGCACTTTATGCTCTTTCTTCGGGGGTCTGCCATTCTGCACAATACGGATTAGCGGCCATGTTGAAAGCTGCAAATGATGGGGCCTTCGATTTTGTCGAGGGAGGCAAGGAGTACGGACGTAGAGCTAAGGTCTTGAAAAAGATGTTTGTGGAGAATGGATTCGAGATTGTCTATGACACAGACCTTGACGAACCCATTGCTGACGGTTTTTATTTTACCCTTGCTTACCCAGGAATGAACGGAGATGAACTGCTGGAAAACCTGCTCTATTACGGAATCAGCGCGATCTCGCTAGAGATATCAGGAAGTACTCGTACGGATGGTATCCGAGCCTGTGTCTCCCAACTGCATCCATCCCTCTTTTCAATTCTCGAGGAGCGACTGATCCGATTTAATAAGGATTTTGGGGGGAAGGGGGAGA
>JAAYIP010000204.1 GCA_012523435.1 Bacteroidales bacterium
ACTGATTCACAGCTCCTGATATCTTCTGCCCCGTCCGGGCAACCATCTCCGAAGCTGATCGGTTCGAAGAAACCTGGTTCTCATTCATGAAGGCATCGAAGTTCGCAAAACCCATCTCCACCATCGTCGCCTCCGGAAGAAGATTGATCTGCTTACGCCCCGTTATAGGAACCGTCTGACAGGCTTCCAACAAAAACATGGAGACAACAAGCACCACTAAAGTCCTAATCCTGACTCTCATGATATCATTTTTACGTTAATAAAACAGCTGCCATTTCGAGCACAGCCAGAAACAGTTCTACCGGTCATCCCGTGTGAAACGAGGCCGGGGTCTAAATTGGCTTTGAGGTTTGGGTTCAGATACTTTAACCACAATTCGATTTCCCTTTAACTCGGAGTCATTCAAATTATTAATGGCTTCAAGAGCCTCCTGCTCATCAGGCATCTCTACAGAACCATAACCTTTCGACTGGTTAGTGTCACGGTCAATAATCACTTTGGCCAACTCCACCACGCCAAAGGTTTCGAATAGCTGTTTGAGATCCTCGCCGGTCGTTCCGGAACTTAGTTTGGCGACAAAAATATTCATAGGTTAGGCTGAAAAAGTTGATAAAATAATCTTGTTAACACAAAGATGTAAAATTTTCTGACTCTATTTCAAAGAATTAATGGTTTTTTGACCTTCCGTTCCCGGAGGGCTAGTAACCAGAATTCGTATCTTCGCTCCATGCCCCGCCTGAATAAAAATAATACACTGACACTCGGAGATGCCTTGAAAGTTTCCCGACCAAGGGCATTCATGATGATGGCAAAACCTATTGGTCCCATCTGCAACCTTAACTGCACATACTGCTACTACCTGGAGAAAGATAGACTCTACCAGAATTCCTCTTCTTTTAAGATGAGTGATGAGATCCTGGAAGAGTTTATCAAACAATTCATTGATTCTCATGAAGTTCCGATTGTCTCATTCACTTGGCAG
Organism: Bacteroidales bacterium; assembly: GCA_012523435.1. Classification (GTDB taxonomy): domain Bacteria; phylum Bacteroidota; class Bacteroidia; order Bacteroidales; family UBA12481; genus UBA12481. The sequence continues at coordinate 983 of JAAYIP010000204.1, forward strand.
GGTGGAGAACCAACTTTGTTGGGATTGGATTTCTTTGAGAAAGTAGTCACCTTTCAAGCCAAATATCGGGGTAATAAACGCATTGAGAATGCCCTTCAAACCAACGGAACCCGCCTGGACGAAGCCTGGTGCAGGTTTCTGAAACGAAATGATTTCCTGGTGGGTGTCTCCATTGACGGGCCGGCAAAATACCATAACTACTACCGCAAGTTCAAAAACGGCCAGCCATCTTTTTAAGAGGTCATGCGCGGAATCCGACTGCTCAGAAGATTTCGGGTAGAGTTTAACACCCTCACGGTTATTCATGAAGCCAATGCGGGCTATGCCATTGAAGTGTACCGCTTTCTGAAAAAAATCGGCAGCCGATATATGCAATTTATTCCAATCGTGGAACGTGAGGCTGATCAAACTACCCCGGAGGGTCTGAAACTGGTAACTCCAAATTATGAAAACAGCGCTAACATTACCAACTGGTCGGTTCGAGCCCGACAGTTTGGAAAATTTATGATCCAGATCTTCGATGAGTGGGTACAAAAAGATGTTGGACAGGTGTTTATCCAACTTTTTGATGTCACCCTCGCCAACTGGCTTGGCACTGCACCCGGATTGTGCGTTTACAGTGAGACCTGCGGAGAAGGTGCTGCCATTGAACATAATGGGGATGTTTACTCGTGTGACCACTTCGTCTATCCCGAACATTTCCTGGGAAACATCAAAGAGAAAACCCTGGTTGACATGATGGGATCAGATCAACAGATCCAGTTCGGGAAGAATAAACGGGATAACCTTCCAGATCAATGCCTTAAATGTAAATTCAGATTTGCATGCCACGGCGGTTGTCCTAAGAGCCGAATTGCTCTCACACCGGATGGACAACCCGGCCTTAACTGGCTCTGTGAGGGGTATCAACTTTTTTTTGAACACGTATCACCGTATATGGAATTCATGGCTAATGAACTCCTCAATAAACGCCCTCCGGCTAATATCATGCACTCCAAGCTGATCAAACGTCAATTGTAACTGATTCATTACCATGGACTTTAATATCATTTCAGACTTTCTGCCAACGGGTGATCAACCGGAAGCAATTCAACAACTTACCGAAGGAGTGAACAGCGGAGTGCCCTACCAGACACTACAGGGCGTTACTGGCTCGGGCAAAACCTTCACTGTGGCGAACGTCATCCACCAGCTCCAACGCCCCACCCTCGTGCTGAGCCACAACAAAACCCTGGCAGCTCAGCTCTACAGCGAATTCAAAACGTTCTTTCCGGAAAATGCCGTTGAATATTTTGTCTCCTACTACGATTATTACCAACCGGAAGCCTACCTGCCAGTAACCGACACCTATATCGAGAAAGACCTCGCCATCAATGATGAAATCGAAAAACTCAGGCTGAGCACAACCTCCTCCCTCCTCTCAGGCCGAAGAGATATCATCGTGGTAGCCTCCGTGAGCTGCATATACGGTATTGGTAATCCAGATGACTTCCATAACAACACCCTCCATGTCGAAAAAGGACAGGTTATGGCCCGTAATCGCTTCCTTCGGATGCTGGTCGACAGCCTGTACAGCCGGAATGAGACAGAATTTAATCACGGAACTTTCCGGGTCAAAGGTGATACAGTTGATATTCATGTGGCCTTTGGAGATCTTGGGTACCGACTGATCTTTTGGGGAGATTACATCGAGGAACTGGAAATTTTTAACCCAGAAACCGGACAGGTAACTGATCGGCCCGAACAGCTCACGATTTATCCTGCCAACATCTTCGTTACGACTAAAGAGCGGATAAAGTCAGCCATCAGACTCATTCAAGATGATCTAATTAAACAGATCGACTTCTTCAAGGATATTGGCAAATATCTGGAAGCCAAAAGGTTAGATGAAAGAGTCAACTTTGATCTGGAAATGATTCGTGAACTCGGCCACTGCTCAGGTAGTGAGAACTATTCGCGCTATTTCGACGGCAGGGCCCCAGGCACCCGACCATTCTGCCTGCTCGATTATTTTCCGGAGGATTTTCTGACCATCGTGGACGAGAGTCATGTAACCATTCCCCAGATCCGGGCCATGTACGGTGGCGACCGGTCGCGAAAAGAGAACCTGGTGGAGTACGGATTTAGGCTACCAGCAGCTCTGGATAACCGACCATTGAAATTTGACGAGTGGGAAAACCTCACCGGACAGACCATCTTCATGTCAGCAACTCCCGCCGATTATGAACTGCAGAAATCCGAAGGAATTATCGTTGAACAGGTAATACGGCCAACCGGTCTGCCCGATCCGGTCATTGAAGTCAGGCCATCCGGAAATCAGATTGACAATCTGCTCGGTGAGATCAGGGAAAGGGTGGAGCGCAAGGAAAAAGTGCTAGTGACCACCCTCACCAAGCGGATGGCAGAGGAGTTGACGAAATATCTGACACGCATCAACGTTCGGAGCCGATACATCCATTCCGATGTGGATACGCTGGAGCGGGTTGAGATCATGGCGGGTTTGAGGCAGGATGAATTTGATGTCCTGGTTGGGGTAAACCTGCTTCGCGAAGGCCTGGATCTGCCCGAGGTATCCCTGGTAGCCATTTTGGATGCGGATAAAGAGGGTTTCCTAAGATCGGAAGTGAGTCTGACTCAGACAGCTGGCCGGGCAGCACGTAACCTCAACGGACTAGTCATCATGTATGCCGATAAAATGACGGGCAGTATGCAACGAACGATTGACGAAACCAATCGGCGCCGCGAAAAGCAGTTGAAGTTCAATGAGGAGAATGGCATTACGCCTCAGCAAATTGTCAAAGGCGTGCAGATAACCTTAAGCAATTCCAAGAATCGAAAAATCCGGAAAGCCTACTACGAAAAAGAGAGAGCTGATGTAGCTGCCGATCCAGTGGTTCGCTATATGGATAAAGCCGGCTTGCAGAAGCTCATTGATGAAACGCGGGCGCGCATGAAAAAGGCTGCTGCTGATCTGGATTTCATCGAAGCCGCCCAGCTTCGTGATGAGATGTTTGCTTTGGAAAAACAAATGAAATCCTAAAGCGCAAATGCCTGGATTTCAATAGCTAAACGACTGATTGTTAACCTAGATAGGTTTTGAGCAACCGGCTTCTGGAAGCATGCCTCAGGCGACGAATGGCTTTTTCTTTGATCTGGCGGACGCGTTCACGGGTTAGTCCGAATTTTTCTCCGATCTCTTCCAAGGTCATCTCCTGGCATCCAATTCCAAAGAAAAATTTGATGATATCACGCTCCCGTTC
>JAAYIP010000205.1 GCA_012523435.1 Bacteroidales bacterium
GGGAGCATAACTGGCCATCGTCTCCCAGTCGGCCTTGGCAGGTAATCGCCAACCCGTGGGGCAGATCTGATGACCCGCCTCATCATAACTGATGGTACGATCACCCTGATAGAGTGAACCATATCGGTCGCAGTTACCAACTTCCTCATCATAACACTTTTGTACCATTGGAATATATTCGATAATCTTCCACGGGGTGCGATAATCAAGGTTATCCGACATCCACCACTGGTGGCCAATCTTGACCGTACCGTAGTAGTGCCCATCCCGGGCATCCAGGATATAGCCTGTCGGGGCCGTAGAGGAGGAGACATGAAGCTTCTCCCGGGTGGTAGCCCGCTCTCCGCCTTCGTCCTCCGCCTCCAGGGTAACCCAGTAAGTACCTGGTGTGCTGTATTGGTGAAAGACCAGCTTCTCTGTCGACCAGCCCGTATCCCAGATCCCATCACCTTCAAAATCCCACCGTACTAACAGCTCCGAGGGCATGGTCACATCATCCCGCGATGGCCAGGCGCTGATGTAAAAGTTGGTCTGGATATTGCCATACTGCGTCGCCAGCTGGATGCCCGCAACCGGGGGCTTGTTCTCTTTGATCACATAAAATCCCTTGGTAATGCTGTTGCTCAAGCCGTACTGGTCCGTCGCCGTCAGGGTGATCTCCTGCGGACCAAAAAACCAAAAAACATGCTCAAACCGGGGATCATCAAACGGACCATAACGCTGCTCATTCTTGATGTCCCAGGTATACCTGTACGTCCGTATGGAATCCATCGAATGCCGCGTGGCTGAAGCATCCAGTAAAAACGTGTCTTTGACCGTCGCTTCATCCGGAGTCCAGCTAAAATCCGCGAGAATCAGCGGATCGTGCCGGTTAACCTCTACTGCGCTGGTCAGGCTTGCCGTGCGACGTGTCGGATCCACCACGCTCACGCGCACCGTATAGTCACCTGCCGAAGGGTAGCGGTGGCTCACCATCGGCTCATGGCCCCAGTCGGTATCCCAGACCCCGTCATTCTCAAAATCCCACCTAAACTCCAGACTCTCAAAAGGCTCCTCATCATCAAACGTCTGGCTGGCATCAAAGGTGAACTCCGTGCGATAGTGGCCAATGGGGGGATCGATGGTTAACTCAATATGGGGGGCAGAATAGCCCTGCTCAACCCGGATATCACGCGTTATCAAACGCGTCTGCCCATCCTCGGTCAAAAGTTCAACGCGAACATGATGGATCCCCGCCTGATAAAACCGGTGCTTGATAACCTGTTCGGCGCTGTAGGGAACATCCCACAGAGAATCCCCGTTAAGATCCCAGCGAACAAACAGGCTCTGGTGGGAGGAGGGAAGGTTCAGCACTTCCAACCCAAAATCAAAAACCTGAGTCGTCAAACCGCTGTCCGGCGCAATCACCAGGCGGACCTCCGGATCCCAGGCCTCCTTCTCCTTGATGCAGGAGTGGCTCACCATCAGGATCACCAGCAGGGTCAGAAGCCCAGTCAGGTATAGGACTCTTCTATTCATTGAAACCGAATCTTTTGACTAACGATCTTGCCCAACTCAACATCAACATAACCACCTGTGTACCAAATACTAAATTGGCCTCCCGGAAATCCACCGTACAGACACGAATCCCCTTGGCAGGTGCAGGTTACTCCGGCCTGGTAGAAATAGCGGCCGGGGGGTAAATGGAACGTATATTTTTGTCGATAATCCGACACATTAGCGGCGCTGTAATAGTCTTTACGGTTCAGGCTGTCGATGGATTGTGCAACATTGAGTTGAACTCGACGGATAGCCCGTTCCGGAACGCCCGTTCGGGGCAGCTCAAAATCAAACTCAATCACTCCCTTGGATGTTTCGATCCCAGTAGAACCGTCACCCGGCTGGATCTCTTCCGGTTCGCAAGAAAACAGCAGACCGGCCAGGCAGATGAGTAATAAGCGTATTGCTTTCATATCATTGACCTTTACTATCTCTAAATCCAAGATGCTTTGTCGTTTCGCCCCGTGCCAGCAGATCAAGTGTTACCTCCGCTAACATCAGGTTAGGGATGTGTTGTTCAACTTTGGACGAAAAGACCCCGAGTCCGTTCACCAGGTTACTGTAATTCTCCAGGTTGGTAAACAGGTTACCCCTCTCCACGTCCGATCGGTACAAAAAGCCCAGGTCTCTGCCTCCTGACAGCATGATGAACTCCACCGAGGTGACCTCCCGCACAACGCCCGGGATCGCGGGGATCTGAGCGGCCATGGACGTAAAAAAGGAGGGCCCTCCAAGGTTACTCTCCTGCATCAGGTTAGCCTCCATATTATACAGCCCCCCGGAGACGTAATCAGCCTGGTGAAACTCAACATATCCGGGTATTGAATCGCGGTAATGAACCCGGAAAATCATTTGATAAACTCCTGTATTTGTGCCAGGAAACCATCGTATCGTGAAGGGCTGACCCGGTTCAAAATTGATTCGCCGGATAGAAATAGGCACCGGGTCCACAATTTTCGGCAGCTCATGAACCGTTATCCGCCCGGAGACCATCTTTTTAAGATCCGGGAAATA
>JAAYIP010000206.1 GCA_012523435.1 Bacteroidales bacterium
AACACGGCCTCCGAGATCAGATCTCCAGCACCTTTTCCAACAATGCCGGCTCCCAGGATGCGATCGGTGTCTTCCTCAATGATGAGCTTAGTCAGCCCTGCCGGATCTCCATTGGCCACCGCCCGCCCCGATGCCGCCCACGGAAACTTCACCGACCGGTACGCAATGCCCTGATCCTGGCACTCTTGCTCCGAAAGACCAGCTACCGCAATCTCCGGGTCAGTGTAAACTACCGCGGGGATGGCACGTGCGTCAAAGGCAGCTTTCTTGCCGGCAATCACCTCTGCCGCAATTCGTCCTTGGTAACTGGCTTTGTGAGCCAGCAGTGCCCCTCCGGTGACATCCCCTATGGCAAAGATGTGCGGAACATTGGTGCGACTTTCCTCATTGATGCGAATAAATCCGCTTCCGTCAATCTCCACACCCGCCTCTTCTAGTCCCAGCGCCGACGTGTCGGGCTTCATGCCTGCTGAGATCAGAACTGCATCATACTCCCTGGTAAAAGGATCACCGGTCAACTGGTTGTTTTTGAATGCTCCCATCGTGGCGATAACCTTCCCATCATGCTCCTCCAAACTGGTTACGCGCGTCTCAAAAAACTGCTCCTTAAAGAGATCCTTGTTCTGCTTGAGATATACAGCGGTCAGCTCTTTATCCATAGTGGGCATGACTATTGAAAGCACCTCAACAAGAGACACTTCCGATCCAAGAGCTCGATAAATAGTGGCCGATTCCATTCCGATGTACCCACCGCCAATGACCAGGAGTTTTTCAGGAATGGTTTTCAGCTCCAGGGCGATTTCCGCATTCATGATCCGGTCGGTGTATTCTTTTACGAATGGCAGTTTGACGGGTGTAACACCGGTGGCGATGATGGCCTGTTTGAACCGGAATACTTCCGTTTCTTTTGATTTAACCAGCAAAGTGTTAGGGCCGGTGAATTTTGCCCATCCCTGGATGTAGTTAATCTTTCTTGCTTTAGTCAGCTGACCGAGTCCGCCGGTGAGTTGTTTGATGACTCCCTCTTTCCAGGCTTTTACTTTTTCCCGTTCGATAACCGGCTCCTGAAAGGTGAGGCCCCATGCGGAGGCTTTCATCGCTTCCTCTTTGACGCGGGCCAGGTGCAGGAGTGCTTTGGTGGGGATGCAGCCGCGGTAAAGGCAGACACCACCTGGGTTGGGCTGGGCATCAATCAGGGTGACCTGCAGGCCCAGATCCGCAGCCATGAATGCCGCCCGGTATCCTCCAGGCCCGGCTCCGATGACTACCAGTTCATGTTCTTTTATGTTGTCCATCAGTCTTTCTTTTTGATTTACAGTAACATAGTCAGTGGTTGCTCCAATGCCTGAGCTATCCAAACCAAGAAGCGGGCTCCGTCGGCACCATCGATCAGGCGGTGATCATAGCTCAGGGAGAGCGGCAGCATATTGCGGGCTACGAACTCTCCATCGCGGTACACCTGCTCCATGGCTGACCGTGAGACTCCCAGAATGGCTACCTGGTGGGGGTAAACGATGGGAGTGAAGGCAGTGCCACCGATGCCGCCCAGGTTGGAGATGGTGAAATTGCCACCCTGCATCTCTTCGCTGGTGAGTTTCCGGTTGCGGGCTCGTTCGGCCAGCTCGTTCAGCTCGGCAGAAAGGGCCGTGATGCACTTCTTATCCACATCTCTGACCACCGGAACCAACAGTCCCTGTTCCGTATCTACGGCTATACCGATGTGAACGTAGTCTTTATAGATGATCTGACGGTTTTTCATGTCCACACTGGCATTAAACTTCGGGAATTCCCGCAGGGCCATGGCCGAGACCTTGAGCAGAATGGCTGTCATCGTCAGTTTCCCACCAGCTTTTTCGACCCGGGTCCGATGAATCTGCCTAAATTGCTCCACTCCGGTGATATCCGCCTTATCAAACTGCACCACCTGCGGAATGGTCTGCCAAGAGCGGACGGTGCTTTCGGCCGTGATCTGCCTGATGCGGCTCATGGGTTCAAAAGCTACTGAGCCCCACTGGGAAAAATCGGGCACCTCGGCATATTCGGTAGTGGTTGATGGTAATGAGCTATTAATAAGCTGTTTAGTAAAGGCTTTGACATCTGCATCAGTAATTCGGCCGGCATGCCCTGTGCCTTTCACTTTGGCAATGTCCACCCCCAGCTCCCTAGCCAAACGCCTGACAGTCGGGGAGGCGGGAACCAGTTTGGAGGTAGCCGGCGTTGCCTCCTCCGGTTGAGGTGTGACTGTCAAGGGCTTTTGTTTCTCCGGCTCCGGTTTTTGTTTCTCCGGCTCCGGCTGTGGCTTATCGCTTGCAGGCTTGGCGTCACTTTCGACCTGTTCCGTTTCAACTACCAGTATCGTTTGTCCAACGCGGATCTCATCGCCCTTGTTAACCTTGATATCAACTATCTCTCCGCCTATCGGTGATGGAATATCGGTGGCTGCTTTGTCGGTTTCAATCTCGATGATGGACTGATCTTTCTCAATCACATCGCCCACCTGTACCAGCACCCTGGAGAGGTATCCAGATACCACATTATCAGCTATTTCAGGCAGTTTTACTTCAGTTTTCATTGTTTGCTTGTTTCATTATTCATTAAACCAAGGCCGGATTGATTTTATCGGGTTGGATACCCAGCTTCTTCATCGCTTTGGGAAGAATCTTACCATCGATTTTGCCTTCTTCATGAAGTTTGGCCAGGGTGGTGTACACGATATGTTTAGCATTAACCTCGAAATGGTCGCGCAGAGAGGCACGTTCTTCACTCAGCCCGAACCCGTCGGTTCCCAGTGCTACGAATCTTCCCGGGAAATAGGTGGCCACCGAGAGCGGCAGTGCTTTCATGTAGTCGCTGGCCGCGATGAACAGACCAGGTTCATTGCCAGTCAGGAATCTGATGTGACTCTCTTTTAAATCATTGGGGTTCAGAGTGTTGTGGCGCTCTACTTCACGGGCATCATCATACAGGTTTTTATAGCTGGTGACGCTCCAGATGTGGGGGTGAATGCCGTAATCTGATTTCAGGATGTCAGCGGCTTTGATCACCTCGTTCATTATTGCTCCGCTGCCCAGCAGGTTAAGGTTATGGGTATTTTCTTCCTCGTAGCGGTATTGGTACATTCCTTTCAGGATGTGAGCTTTGGTACAAGGAGGTTTAGCCGGTTGGAGGTATTTCTCGTTGGTCACGGTGATATAGTAGATCACATCATTTCCTTCGAGGTACATATCCCGGATTCCCTCTTCCACGATGATGGCTAGTTCGTAGGCAAAGGCTGGGTCATAGGCTTTTACGGCGGGGTAGGCCAGGGCCAGCAGATGGCTGTGACCATCCTGATGTTGGAGGCCTTCGCCTGCCAGCGTGGTTCGTCCGGAGGTTCCCCCGATCATAAATCCGCGTGCCCGGATATCTCCGGCCGCCCAGATCAGATCGCCGATCCGCTGGAATCCGAACATGGAATAGAAGATGAAGAAGGGAATACTGTTCATTCCGTGGGTGGAATAGCTGGTTCCGGCAGCGATGAACGAAGACATGGAGCCTGATTCCGTGATACCTTCTTCCAATATGGCCCCATTTTTGGCCTCTTTGTAGTACATCAAGCTATCGCGATCCACTGGTTCATAGAGCTGTCCCTTATGGCTGTAGATGCCCACCTGGCGAAACAGCGAGTCCATTCCAAATGTCCTTGACTCATCAGGCACGATTGGCACGATCAGTTTTCCTATATTCTTGTCCTTCAGTAGTTTAGTAAGTATTTGGACCATCACCATGGTGGTTGCAACCGCTTTGTCACCAGAATCTTTACTATACTCCATAAAGATTTCATGGTCTGGCATTTCGAAGCGGAGCTTATGGTCAACTCGTTTAGGCAGGTAGCCGCCCAGTTTTTCTCGTTGTTGACGGAGGTATTTTAGCTCTTCACTATCCTCATCAGGCTTATAAAACGGTGCTTTCCCGATATCAGCGTCGGAGATGGGAATACCAAATCGGCTGCGGAAAGTTTTCAGCTCCTCTTCGTTGAGTTTTTTCTGTTGATGGGTGATATTGCGTCCTTCGCCGGCTTCGCCCATACCATAACCCTTTATGGTAGAAGCGAGTATAACCGTTGGCGATCCTTTATGGTGGAAGGCGGCATGGTAAGCGTTGTACACTTTGAGGGGGTCATGACCGCCACGGGTGAATTTTTCAAGTTGTTCGTCGGAATAGTTTTCGACCATCTTCAAGGTTTGGTCGTATTTGCCAAAGAAATCTTTTCGGATATAGTCGCCCGAAGAGATGATATATTTCTGTCGCTGTCCGTCGACCAGTTCTCCAAACCGGCGAGTGAGGATTCCATCCGTATCTTTTTCGAAGAGCGGATCCCAATCCCTGCCGTGTATCAGTTTTATGACATTCCATCCGGCGCCGTGGAAAGCTGATTCCAGCTCCTGGATGATTGATCCGTTGCCGCGAACTGGTCCGTCGAGGCGCTGCAGGTTGCAATTCACCACGAAGATGAGGTTATCCAGTTCCTCCCGCGAGGCCAGGGTGAGAGCGCCCATGGATTCGGGCTCATCCATTTCACCATCGCCGAGGAAGGCCCAGACTTTCTGGTCTGATTTAGGTATCAGTCCGTTATCCTCCAGATAGCGATTAAACCTTGCCTGGTAGATTGCCATGAGTGGACCGAGGCCCATGGAGACTGTTGGGAACTGCCAGAACTCTTTCATGGAGCGGGGATGGGGGTATGAGGATAGTCCGCCGCCCTCTTTGAGCTCGCGACGGAAGTTATTCAGGTCATGTTCCGTGAGTCGTCCTTCGAGGACAGCTCTGGCATAGATTCCGGGGGCGGCATGACCCTGGATGTACACCAGATCAGGTCGCCGTCCGTCGTCTCCGCCGCGGAAGAAGTGATTGAAGCCTACCTCATATAGCGTTGCACTGGAGGCAAAGGTGGAGATGTGTCCACCGATGCCATCGGATTCCTTATTAGCTCTGACCACCATCGCCATGGCATTCCAGCGGATGATGCTCTTGATCTTTCGCTCGATTTCCCGGCTACCAGGGTAGGGCTTCTCTTTCGATGCTGGAATGGTGTTGATATAGGGAGTATTACCCTGATAGGTAAAGTCAATCCCTTTCAATTGTGAGCGGGACTGGAGCATCAAAAGAATCTCTCTGGCGCGTTCAGAACCCTCATTTTCTATGATATAATCTAGCGAATCGATCCATTCTTGGTTCTCCGCTTCAAACATCTTGGCTAACTCCTTGTTTTCCATAAAAGTTTTGCACTTAATTAGTTAAATTCAAGACCAATAGGTAAACAAATGGAGGGAGAAAAGGTTTTAAACCTGACAGGTTTTTAAAAACCTGTCAGGTCTAAAACCTGTCAGGTTTAATTTCTCTTTGCCTTAAACAGCAGGATCACTCCGGCGACAGTCAGGAGTCCACCGATGACTTGATAGAGCATTGGCAGGCGACCGAAGTAGATAAAAACACCCAGGACTACGAACAGGGCGGTGCTGCTTTGGATGATAGCAGCGCGGGAGGCGGGGATATATTTCAGGGCGCTGTACTGACCCAGGGAGGTAAGGAAGGGGCCGAGAAAGGAGCCAGCCATGATGTTGAGTAGGGCGGAGCCCGGAATCTTAAGGTTTTGTTGCCACACGAGCAAAAGAACCGTGGCCATTCCTAAAAGAAAGATTGCCCGGTTGATGGCTAAAATGGTGGGAGAGACTCGCTGGATGTTTTTCTTGACGGTGATGGTTCGGATACCATAAAAAAGAGTGGAGACCAGCATCAGTCCGGCACTGCCCGATAGATAGGAAGCTGGTGTGCCTCCCTTCTGATAGCTGATCACCATAGCTCCGGCAAAGGTTAATACCACTCCGATTTTCTGAATACCGACAAATCGCTCTCCCAAAAGGATTACTCCCATCAACGTCACGAATATGTACTCGAGATTACGCAGGAAAGAAGGAATGGATGGATTCTCGGAAATAGAGATTGCCATATAAAAACTTCCGGTAGCAACAAGTTCGATTAATCCTATGGTAATCAGAACCTTGATCATGTTTCCAGATAATTTAGGGAGCCTCCGGTGCTCGGCCGACCGGAGGGTGAAGAGACTGTTCCAGAGGATGGCCATCGTGAACCAATAGACACCGAACTGAGCTAGGCTCACTTCGTTCAGTGCGGCTTTACTAAAAATGTAAACCGTTGAACCAGCTGTTGTTGCAAGAAAGGCGTAACCGTATCCTCGGATTTCGGGTTTCAAGACGATAATTTGCCCGCAAAGGAAAGTATTTTAACTGATCCGGTCAAACAAGGGCTACCTGAAGTCCGAAAAGTCTTGCATAATTATTCATGAAAATTTTGACTAATTATTCTTTCAGTAGGTAAGGTTCTTGTTAGTCAATGGAAAGCGAACGTTCTGATACGGAAGTAGCTGATTGATGAATAGTTGGTCTTTAAATAAATGACAAATGTTTTCCTGAATTCATAAATAGGATTGTATATTTGACGTGAACTTTTAGGGTGAAGTAATATGTGGTCAAAAACAACAGAGTATGCTGTACGGGCACTGATATATGTTGCCATAAGCAATGATAACAGTCATAGGCCCGGTTTCAGGGAGGTTGCCGAAGCGATCGGTGCCCCCGTCCAATTCACGGCAAAAATTCTCCAGACAATGGCGCGGCGCAAGCTGCTCATGTCGATCCGTGGCAAAGGTGGTGGATTCTTTTTTGCCAGGGATGCCGAGGAGCTTAAGCTATCCCGTGTGATCGATACCTTTCAGGGAGAGGATTTCTTTGAAGGGTGCCTGCTAGGCCTTGGGAAATGTGATCCGGATAATCCCTGTCCGTTACACGATGATTTTACCAGAATCCGGGCGGATCTGGTCAGGATGGCTGAAATTGAGACAATCCAGCGGCTGGCGCGGAAGATTCAAGCTGGCAATGGTACTTTGAAGAGGCTTTAGCCAGCCATTTCCCTCAGGGCAGCGATTTCGGCAGCCCAGATATCCTGATTCGGAGTTTCTAGAATCAGTGGCATCTGGTCGAACCGACTATCCTGCATCATTCGCCTGAAAGGGTTCCATCCGAGTGTGCCGTTTCCAAGGCTTTCGTGACGATCAACCCGTGAACCGAACTCTTTTTTGGAGTCGTTCAGGTGCATTCCTCGCAGATAACCGAATCCGATGATCTCGTCGAAAGCTTTGAGTGTCTTGTCGAATCCCTCCGGAGTCCTTAAATCATACCCGGCCGAATAGCTGTGTGCGGTATCAATGCAGACTCCGATCCGGCTCTTATCCTCAACCCGGTCGATGATATACCTCAGGTGCTCAAATGAATAGCCTACATTGGTGCCTTGGCCGGCTGTGATTTCAAGCACAGCTGTTACACCTTTCGTTTTGTCCAGGGTGATGTTGATGGATTCGGCAATGACCTGTAAACACTCTTCTTCCGAGATCTTTTTCAAGTGACTGCCGGGATGAAAGTTCAGCCGGTCGAGCCCCAACTGCTCAGCCCGCTGCATCTCGTCCAGGAAGGCCGCCCTGGATTTCTCCAGCATCTCGGGATCCGGGCTCCCCAGGTTGATCAGATATCCATCATGAGGCAGCACCTGTTCCGGCTTAAATCCGAGATCGTCCAGGTTTTTCCTGAAAGCATCGATGGTTTTTGCCGTGTATGGCTTGACAACCCACTGCCGTTGGTTTTTAAGAAATAGCGCAAAAGCATTGGCGCCAATCTTATGGGCATTGAGTGGTGCATTTTCAACACCACCTTCTGTAGTGACATGAGCTCCGATGAATTTCATAGTGATGATTGATCGATAGTGTTTGACAATTTATTCACCAGATTGTTCAAGTAACGAAGGGTTCAGTTTTCCAATGATGAGGCCCCGGCCATACGATCCCAGCACTAGTTCGTGATCCGGCATGGCAATCCGGATATCATCAATGGCAACAGGAATCAAATCTGGTGCGCGATGCCAGGATTTCCCTGTATCATCGCTGATCAACAGTCCATTGTGAATGCCGCAGAAGAGCAAATTCGGGTGAAGTGGATGCTCGGCAAAGCCCCTGACGACAGCCTCTGCCGGCATTCCGTGGGTGATCACTTCCCAGCTCTTCCCGAAATCAGTGCTCCGAAACAGATATGGAGTAAAATCGTTGGCTTCGTAATACCTTGCACAGGCAGCATAGACCGTTCCCTCATCATGTCTTGAGCAGACCAGCCTGGTCCAGAAGCGATTTTTTGGTACGGGCAGCCCACCCGACAGGTCAACCCAGGTGGTTCCACCATCCGGAGTCATAAACAGATTTCCATCATCCGTGCCGGTATAGATAATCCCCGGCTTAATCGGTGATTCGGCCAAAGCCGTGATCGAAGCGTAAGGTTTGATCACCGGTTTGAGACCTTGTATCGTTCTGTTATTCAGATCTCTATTTCTTGATAGATCGGGGCTCACCTCCTGCCAGTTGCCACGTCGATCGTCTGATCGGAGCAGTTTATTTCCACCCAGATAAAGTGGATAGGGTGGGTGGGTTGAGATGATGAATGGGGCATTCCAATTGAACCGGTAGGGGTTTTCCGGATCTGGGTTTCTGGGCTGAATTCGGTGCCGCCGGCTGGTACGGTGATCATACCACACTATCCATCCATATTGCGATTCGCCGTAGGCAATGCAGGAATCGATGGGGTCAGTAGCCGACCAGAAACCATCACCACCACACACACTAATGACATCACTATCAGCTGGTTCTCCTCCTCCTGCCAGTTGCGATGGGCCACCCCAGACTCCATTGTCCTGCAGTCCGCCATAAATCCAGTAGGGCTTTCGGTTATCTATGCTGATGGCATAATATTGTCCAATTTTGAGGTTGCTGATAAAAGTCCAGCTGGTGCCGCCATCGGCCGTCTGGTATAGTCCTCCGTCGTTCCCCAGCAGTCGACGCCCGGGATTGCGCGGATCGATCCACAGGGCGTGATGATCCACATGAACGTTGCGCGTTGGCATCAGGTTAAAGGTCTTTCCACCATCTGTGGTTTGGAGTACCATGACCCCCATGACAAAAACCTGGTCGTCATTGTTTGGATGGACATAAAGTTTTCCATACCAATAACTTGTGGATGCTTTAGTGTTCATTAGCTTCCACGATTTTCCGCCGTTTGTCGATCGGTAGAACCCTCCTTTTTCAGATTCTACGCAGGCATATACTTTCCTGGGGTTATTGGGTGCGATGGCAAGAGCGATGCGGCCCATATTCTCTTCGGCAAATCCTTTGGTCACCTTTTCCCAGGTGTTGCCGCCATCCACTGAGCGGTAGAGCGCACTGTGGGGCCCCCGCTGGAGATGAGCCCAAGCGTTACGGTACTGATGCCAGGCAGAGGCAAAGACAGTCTGGCCGTCAGGTGTCAGGGCAACATCGGAAAATCCGGTTAATTCGTTGATATATAGTATTTTTTCCCAAGTTTTGCCGCCATCGCGAGTGCGATAAAGTCCCCGCTCCTCACAGTCGCCCCACCGGGCGCCTGTGGCAGCCACAAAGACCACATCCGGGTCGGCCTGGCTCACCTGGATCCTGGCGATGTGCCGCACATGACGAAGACCCATGCATTGCCAGGTGGTTCCACCATCGGTGGATTTATAAATCCCGTCGCCCACGGAGGCGGCACTCTGCTCTCCGGAGGCTTCGCCGGTGCCAACCCAGATCACCTCGGGATGATGCGGGTCGATCGCCATATCACCTATCGATAGTGAGGTCGATCCTGAGCCATCGAAAATGGGAGCCCAGCTCCGGGTATCATCGGTGGATTTGAACACACCGCCCGTAGCAGCGGCAACGTAGATCTGATCGGGGTTTCCCGGAACCACTTTAATGTCGCGAATTCGGCCACCGGTGACACCCGGGCCATGAAAACGCCATCCGGATACGATCTGCGCCTCGGATGGTGTAGGGTAGAGGTTGAGGAGGATCAGCCCAATAAGAAATGGAAGGGCAAACGTAAATAAACGACGGCCCGAAAGTGCTTCAAAAGAATTGAGAGTACGCATAGCCAAACAATTAACCAAGGTCAGAGTCAAAGGTGGAAAGTTTCGGCTAAAAAGCAAAAACCCTGACCGGTTATTGGTTAACTGCGCAGCCGGTCAATTCGTTCCTTCAGCGATTGTTCGTGTTGCTCATCCGTTAGCGATGGATCCTTCATTTCCCGGAAGTTGGCACAAGGAAGCTCAGCACAGTCGCCACAACTTTCGTAACCCCGTTCATTGATCGCACATTGATAGAGTGGACATACTTTTGCCGGCATCATCTCGAGAGCCCAGAAAGTCTTGCCCTGAACCGCATAGCAGCCGTCACAGGTTTTTTGATAGAATTCGCACTCGGCACAGATTAAGCCACAGACAGATAAGGTGTTCATTGAAATGGTTCTTTGATTTGTTGAGACAAAGATAGGAAGGCTTCTTCGCTTCCTAACCCGACCTATGGGAAAAGTTGCACAAAAGATTTTATATCCTGATAACTTGCTAAATTCGGCCAAGTAGATGTCGGTAAATAAAATATCATAATCAAACCAATGCGTACCACTCCATTTTTTAGCTTATTACTCTTCTGTCTGCTGATTTCGTTCAGCGCCAAGGCCGAAGAGCCTCGTTTTCTCTCCTTTCCTGCTCTTTCACCGGATGGCCAAACAATAGTGTTTAGTTACGAAGGCGACCTCTGGAAAACGGATTTGTCCACCAGCCAAACTACGCGTCTGACTGCCATGCCGGGCTATGAAACGCATGCCCGGATCTCCCCCGACGGACGGTGGATCGCCTTTTCTGCCAGGCAGTTCGGTAATGCTGACGTGTTCGTGCTTCCCCTGGAGGGCGGGGAGGTCAGACAAATAACCTTCCATGCTGCTAACGACCAGGTGGAAGGGTGGAGCTGGGATTCCCAATGGATCTATTTCAACACCAATCGCACCAATGGAAGCACCTGGCGAGTCCAGGCTACAGGGGGTGATCCGGAAGAGATTGTTAGTCACTATTTTAACAAGATCCACAACGTGGTAGAACATCCCAAAACCGGGGAGCTGTTCTTTAACGACACCTGGGAAAGCTCCAGCATGGCCCATCGTAAAAGATACCGCGGAGAGTTTAACCCCGATATCCAGTCGTGGAACCCCAAAACCAATGAATATCATCAACATACCAACCACCCGGGAAAGGACATGTGGGCTACCATCGATCGCAATGGAACAGTCTGGTTTGTGTCTGACCGCCTCAACGGGGAGTACAACTTGTGCAAACTCACAGATGGGCAGGTGCAAACGGTGACCTCCTTTAAAACCTCCGTGATTCGGCCATGCGTCAGTGCCGATGGTTTAAAAGTGGTTTATGAACGAGACTATCAGATCTATATTCTTGATACACAAACAGAAAAGCCTGTCAAGCCTGCAATCCATATCATCCGTAATCCGATCCTTCCCGTGGAAAAAAACTTCACTATCGCGGGAAAAATCTCCAACTTTGATGTATCGCCCGATCAGAAAAAGATTGCTTTTATCTCGCGGGGCGAACTGTTTGTGAGTGATATCGGGGGCAAATTCATCCGACAGATCGAGCGCGACCAGCCCGGATTCGAACGAGTCATGTCGGTCAAATGGCTAGAGGACAACAAGACCCTGCTTTTTAATCAAACCTGGGAGGGGTATCTCAACTGGTTTACGATAGCTGCTGACGGAAGCGGGGGGATGAAACAACATACCAAGGACCATCGGAATAACCGCGATCTGGCGTT
>JAAYIP010000207.1 GCA_012523435.1 Bacteroidales bacterium
CGGGCAATGGAAGATTCAGTTTCAGGCTTGAAACAACCTGTTTCACTTCTGATCCAGCGCCAGGGAGGATAGTGGGTTCACCTACCGTCTTACCCAAGTCGCCAGGTTTTAGAGAACCATGAAGATCAAGATTGGTAGCGTACACTTTGTCTGCGATAGCTTTGAAGACACCTCCTGCCACGATCCCTCCGTAATAAGAGTTCCCTTTTGTTGGCTTGGCAACCACAACGATGCAACTATACTTTGGATGATCAGCCGGGAAGTAGCCTACGAAGGAGGCGCGATATCTCCTGCGCCCATCTTCGGTTACCCATCTCCCGCTCTCATTAATGACAGCTGTACCAGTTTTCCCGGCTATCGTATAAAGCGAGTCCTTCAGATTGGTACCGGTACCTCTTTGGACGACTCCTTCCAGCATGCTCCTCACGGTCCGGAGAGTTTCATTTGAACATATAGAGGATTTGATTACCTCGGTCGGGTAGGTTTTGTACACCTGGCTATTTTTCATCAAAGCTTTGACCAGTCGCGGCTTGACCATAACACCATCATTTGCGATGGCATTGTAAAAGTTCAAGATTTGCAGCGGCACAAATTCAGTTTCATAGCCAAAGGACATCGATGCCAGTGTTTGAATTGACCAAGAGGGTGTGGCGGTACTTTTGATGATAGGTTCCCTGACACCTTTAATCTCAAGATCCAGTGGTATATCCAGCCCCATACCATACAGGCGCTCGATGAAATGATCGGGGTTATTCCGATAATACCGGTTAATCAGGCGAGCCATGCCGATATTAGAAGATTTTTCAATGACTTCCTGAACGGTAATAACCTGATAACCTCCTCTATGTGAATCCGTTATTGTGCGTCGATCCAATACAAAACGACCATTAAACGTATTGACTGTGTCGGTTGGTTTAACCAGGCCATCTTCCAGTGCGGTCATAATTACGGGAATTTTGAACGTAGAGCCTGGATCTGACCGGTCGAGGAGGGCGTGGTTTTTATCTTCGTAGCAATGTCCGTCGGGATAGCGTGTCAGGTTTGCGATTGCCAGGATTTCTCCAGTAGCCACTTCCATGAGGACAGCGCAACCGTGCTGAGCTTCAAGCTCGGTAAGGCTTTGATAAAGAGCTGTTTCAGCCACATCCTGCAGATGGACATCAATTGTGGTAACCACATCCAATCCATCAATCGGGTCAAGGTCATTATCTGCTCTGAGCGGGGCCCATCGTCCGGCACCAATATTATATTCCATTCGGAATCCATCGCGGCCTTTCAGGAAATAGTCGAAAGCTCCTTCGAGGCCAACATGCTGTCCTTGTTCGTCTTTGCTTTCGTATCCTATAGTTCTCTTTGCGAGGAGCTTATAAGGTAGTTCGCGGGTAAATACTGGTTCCAGGAGCAGTCCACCTTTAAACTGGCCCAACTCGAACAGGGGTAGGCGGGCTACTTTTTTAGCTTCAGTAAAGCTGACATTTCTACGAATGACTAGGTATTGATCCTTTTGTATCCGGCCTTTCCGGATCATTTGTTCGTACTGATGTGCTTTCTTTTCGGGCCAGAGGTTTGCCAGTCCGGCCGCTAAATCGGGCAGATATTTATTGAAGGTACTATCCTGCATTCCGCTGCTACTGGGATCCATTGCTACGGTATAGCGGGGAAGGGAGCTGGCAAGGGTAAAACCGTTCCGGTCGAGAATCTCACCACGGCTGGCTTTAATCACCTGGGGCCTTTGTGCGAGCTCTTCCGCCTCTTTTCTCCATTTAGGCCCTTCGACCGTTTGGATATAGAGAACCTGGCCCAGGATAACTAAAGCAACCAGGGCAAAGATCAAATAGACGATCCCTACCCGCAGCATTATTTCCCGTTTGATTTCTCTGGCCATACTTAATCCATCACGATTTGGAAGGGGGGTTCTTTTGCCTCAATTAATGGCAATTCGTTTATCCGAATCAAATCCTTCACTTTTGATTCGGTGCTAATCACTTGAAGATCAAACTTTATCGAAGACGATTCGGTTTTAAGCTCTTTAACTCGTCGTTCGAGTGCCAGTACTTCACGGATGACTTTTTCACCCCGGTACTGGTTCCCGATATAGGCTAAAATGAGGCATGCCAAAAAGAGGACGAAGGGTATCTGTCGGATCACACCTTCACGGGAAAAGATTGATCCACCAAACAGGTCACGAGCGCGGAATCGCGCCGTTTCCTTCATCTCCAGTTTTGGTGAGATAAATTCTTTATCCTTTCTATTCTTTTTCCTGCACATATCGTTCTGTCAATTTCTTTCGGCTATTCTCAGTTTAGCGCTTCGTGCTCTTGGGTTAGCTGTTGCTTCATCTGTATCCGGGATGGTAACTTTCCGGTTGATAGCTTTAAATGGGGCAATCGGGTTCCCAAAGAAGTCGGTTTCGAGTCTGCCGTCGGCATTTCCTGCCCGGATAAAATTTTTGACCAGTCGGTCCTCCAGGGAGTGGTAGCTAATGACCACCAGGCGACCTCCTTGCCTGACCAGCTGTGGGGTTTGGGAGAGCATAACTTCAAGGCTTTCCATCTCGTGATTTACGGCGATCCGGAAGGCCTGAAAAATTTGGGCCAGCATTTTGTTCTTGCGATTAGCTGGCAGAATGGGTTCGAAAATCCCGGCCAGATCACCGGTAGTTTTAACCGGGCGTTCCCGCCTGGCATCTGCCAGGCGGGTTGCCAGTCGCCCCGGTTGGTTGAGTTCTCCGTAGTTGGCAAAAATTCGTTTCAGAGCTGCGTCATCCAGGCTATTTGCCAGATCAGCAGCCGACTCAGCCTGAGCAGGGTTCATTCTCATATCCAGCGGAGCATCAAAGCGGAAGGAGAAGCCCCTCCCCGGATCGTCTAGATGCCTGGAGGAGACCCCCAAGTCGGCTAGAATACCATCCACCGCTGAAATACCCATATAGTCAAGATAATTTTTCAAATACCGGTAGTTGTGTTGTACAAAAACAAAGCGCCTGTCACTGATCAGATGGGGTTTAACGGCAGGGTCCTGATCAAAAGCGATCAGAGTACCACTAGTCAACTGCTTCAGAATCTCCCGGGAATGCCCTCCCCCACCGTATGTCAGGTCCACGTAGGTCCCATCAGGCCTGACTGACAACCCCTCAATACTCTCCTCAAGCAGAACGGGCGTATGATATCCGTTTGAAATCATGACGGCTAATCATCCCACGTAAATGTTCCCATTACATCCTCAGATAGGATTCGCTTCTCTTCACGGTTCAGCTCGGTTTCCAAATAGCGCTCCTTCGACATCAGCTCCACCCAATCTCCCTGCCCCGCCAAGACAACCTCTCCACCAGTTCCCGGATCTAAATGCAGGAATTCGAGAAAGCGCCTGGGAAGTAAAATCCTTCCTGCCGAATCAAATTCGAGCTCAATCACATCACGGAAAAAATTTCGACGGAATTGGTCGTGCTGGGCATTGTAGGGATTCAAACGCCTAAGCGTCCTCTCTACCAGATGGCTCCAGATATTCTCAGGATAAAGGATCAGACTGTTCTCAAAAGTGCTCAACTTCCCGATAAAGACCTCCTTAGCCTCCGGCGGCATCTGCCTTTTCAGCTTTGCCGGAAACAAGATCCGTCCTTTCGAATCAATCTTGCAATAATGATCACCTCTGAATCTTGACATCCTCAATCAACATTTTGGGTAAAAGTAACACATCTTCCCAAAATTTGACAATAATTCCCACTAAAAAATTTTGATATGTTCATAACTTTTCAGCTAGCCTAAGGCCTTGCGTTCGCCCTACCTGCTGTTCGTGGTTTTTTCATACCTTTGAAAGTCCAACGTGAAAATCATTATGAGTACCGAAACGGATACAGCAGAGATTCAGTTAATCGATGTAAAACAGGCGTTTGCATCAAAAAATGCCAAGCTGGCAAAACGGCTTCCACCATTCATTATCCGCTACCTGAAACGAATCGTTCATCAGGATGAAATCAATGACTTCTTGAAACGTAACGGAAATACCGAAGGCATCGAATTCCTGAACGCAGCCCTCAATGAACTGGAAATCAATTCGATACTAGAGGGAATGGAAAATATCACGGATAACACCCGACTGATCTTCGCCTCCAACCACCCCCTAGGAGGAATCGACGGCCTCTGCCTCCTTAAAACAATCGCCGAAAAAATCCACCCAGGAGTCCGAAGCATCTCTAACGACCTCCTCATGAACATCAAACAACTCAGGTCGTTTATGGTCGGAGTTAATAAACATGGCGGCAACGTAAAAGAGTATGTGGCCGAAATGCAACGGGTGTTCGACAGCGAAGCTCCTGTCATCTTTTTTGCATCCGGGCTGGTTAGCCGGAGACACAAAGGAAAAATCGAAGACGTCGACTGGAAAGGAACTTTCGTCAAGAAAGCAGTCCTCCACCAACGAGATGTTATCCCAGTTTTCATCAGCGGCCGGGTTTCAAACTTCTTCTACCGCCTAGCGAACATCAGGAAATTTCTCCGCATTCGCTCCAATATCGAAATGCTCTATCTACCCGACGAAATGTTCAAACAGAAGGGTTTAACGCTAACCATCCGATTCGGGAAACCCATCCCGTGGCAATCTTTCGACCACTCGAAAAACCCGGAACAATGGGCAGAATATGTAAAAAGAATCGTGTACCGGATGGGTGAAGATTTAACCTCCTAAAGGATTTCTGAACTAGCCCGAAAATATGAAATCGATCATACCACCTGTTAAACGAGCCGAGCTGATCAGGGAATTAACCCCCGAGCGGTATCTGAGAGACACGAATTTCGGACACAACCAGATTTTCTCGTTCACCGCCCACGAGTGCCCTAACCTGATGCAAGAGATCGGACGGCTAAGAGAGATCTCATTCCGTGAAGCCGGTGGAGGAACCGGCGAAGAGGTAGATATCGATCACTATGATATCTCCGATAAGCCTTATCATCAGCTTATTGTATGGGACCCGAAAGAGGAAGAGATACTCGGTGGCTATCGATTCTTTCTGTGTGACGGAATCGACTCCACCGATAGCGCCTCAACCTACCTGGCTACCTCTCATCTGTTCAAATTCAGTCCCCGGTTCCTGAAGGAATATATGCCTTACACCATCGAACTAGGAAGGTCATTCGTGCAGCCCCTCTATCAATCAACACGGCTGATGCGAAAAGGAATGTTCGCCCTCGATAACCTGTGGGACGGGCTTGGCGCTCTCTGCCTGGTTTATAACAACGCCCGGTACTACCTCGGCAAAGTGACCATGTACACCGACTACGACCCAAAAGGCCGGAACTTAATCCTCTATTTTCTGAATAAGTATTTCCCCGACCCCGACAATCTGATTAACCCGCTTAAACCACTGATCACTCCTGCGGAACTGGAACCCTACGCACCAATCTTCACGGGCCACTCCTACGAGGAAGATTACAAAATCCTGTCAAAAGAGATTCGCGCTCTCGGCCTCCGTATCCCTCCCTTGATCAACTCCTATATGAGCATCTCTCCGACTATGAAAACCTTCGGCACCGCAATTAACGATGAGTTTGGCATGGTGGAGGAAACCGGCATTCTAATCACTATCTCGGATATCTACGAAGACAAAATCCGTCGACACTTCGTATCTTATATTCGCGATATGCTGCGCATCAGGCCATTACATCTTCGTCATATCCGAATTCGATACCCACAACTCTTCCGCGAGGGAATCAACCTGGCCCGAAAACTCAAAAAGGGAGAGAACAACAACAAAAAGGACTAGTATCCCCGCTCATCCCGACCTTCGAAATAATTGATAAATGATTGATTGGCAACTTTATTGCCGCCTGGAGTGGGATAATTGCCGGTGTAGTACCAGTCGCCTAAATCGTTCGGACATGCTCGATGCAAATCATCCACCGTTTGGTATAAAACCCGAATTTCTGCCCGGATCTCCGGGGTATGCATCATCCGGGCAATCTGCTCCGAAATTTCCTGATCACTGAATGGACGATAGATCTCCTTTACATGATTGATGATCTCCTCTTTCGGACGAGCCCGATCGTCTAAACAAGCTTCATACACCTTCCGAATCACCTGATCCATCCCCCGATCTTTCAATAATTCAATCGCAGCCCGGAACGCAATGAAATCTCCAAGCTTCGCCATATCAATACCGTAACAATCAGGATACCGAATCTGCGGCGAAGAGGATACCACCAAAATTCGCTTGGGGCCAAGACGATCTAAGATCCTGATAATACTTCTTTTAAGAGTTGTTCCCCTGACAATTGAATCGTCAATCACCACGAGACTATCAGCACCTTTCCGTATCGTGCCATAGGTGATGTCATAAACATGGGCTATCAAATCCTCCCGATCCTGATCCTGCGTGATAAATGTTCGCAGCTTGGCATCTTTGATGGCAATTTTTTCAACCCGCGGCTTCATTTCTAACAAATGATCCAGCGCCTGTCCAGCTATCCCCTCGCGGATAGCTCTCTTCTTTATCTCCAGCAAATGAGCATCAAGCCCTTCAATCATACCAAAAAAAGCCGATTCGGCAGTGTTCGGGATATAAGAAAACACCGTGTTCTCCAAGTCTCCTTCGAGCTCTTTCAACAATCCAGGAACCAACAAACGCCCAAGCATTTTTCGCTCCCGGTAAATGGACTCATCAGATCCCCTGGAAAAATAGATCCTTTCAAACGAACAGGAACAACGCTCTTGAGGCTCCCGAACCTCCTCCTCATGAATCAGACCATCCCGGTTGACAATCAAAGCATGACCTGGCTCTAACTCAGTAACCCGATCGGATTCAACATTAAAAACCGTCTGAATTACCGGGCGCTCACTGGCCGCCACAACCACTTCATCATCACGATAAACATACGCAGGCCGAATGCCCCAAGGATCACGCATCACAAAACAGTCGCCCTGTCCCGTCATGCCAGCAATAACATACCCCCCATCCCACTTTTTGCTGGCCCGTGTTAAAATCTTCGATAGCTTGAGATTCGACGCAATTAGTGGAGTAATCTCTGATTTTTTGTACCCTTCAGCTTTATACTGCCGGTATAAGGTTTCAACTTCTACATCCAGAAAATGCCCCACCCGCTCTAAAATCGTTACCGTATCAGAATAATCAACCGGATGCTGACCAATCTTTAAAAGACTCTGGTATAGCTCATCAACATTGGTTAGATTGAAATTGCCTGCCAATACTAAACTTCTTGATTTCCAGTTGTTTGCTCTGATAACCGGATGAACCGAGTCGAGATTATTCCTCCCAAAAGTTCCGTAACGTTAGTGCCCGAGAAACAGCTCCCCCGAGTAAGGAATTGTCCGATAAGCCTCCTCCGCCACACTCTCGGCCAGAGGGAACTTTTCAAGCGCAGCAGCCATCTCCTGATGCGCCAACTCAAAAACATGGCGGATCGGCTCCCGCTGATTGGAACGGTGCCGGTATATGTAGGGCGTGCCCGGATCAAGATCCAGCTCCAGATTTGCAATCCCGGCACCATCCTGGCCCCTGTTGTGCTGCTTCTCCAATAGGAGATACAACTTATTAAGACCATAACGCCAGGTTCCATACTTTTTTTGATAATAAGAGACAGGCTTTAAAAGCCTGATCAATGCCACACCACACTCATGCTGAATTGCGTCACTCATTTAGGTTAATCTGATTTGGTTGAAACCGATTCCATTGAAACCAACCATCAGTCAATGAAGATTGTAGCCTTTACCGGATAGGCATTCGGAAACTTACTCTCTAGTATCTTTTGAAAACGGAATGCTTCTTCCTTGGTCCTGAAAGACCCGACCAGCGTCATGAAATCCGGCTCTTCATAATGAATATCCACTCTGAGATTCAGGTTGTTAAAAAACTCCAGAAAAGTTGCCTGGGTGTTAAAAGCATCACTCCTACCTTTTCCCTTGAAAATCAACAACCTCCAGCCCGGACTCCCCTCTGTCTTGTTGAATTCGGCATGCCGCCGCAAAATCTGAGTCAACCGTGGATCCTGATGAAGTATCATCCGACCTGGATGATTACCAGTTTCAAGTTGATGGATGATCAAACGGGAGGAATCAGGCGGAGCTACTACCTCCTGGGCTGCTAACTGACTTGGCAACAGCAATCCGGCTATTATCACCATTCCAATTAGCAGATACCTTAAAGGCAACAACCTGTATCGAAATATTCCTCTTCCCATGCGGCCGGATCGGATTACTTTGGTCCGCCAAAGGTACTAATTTTTATCGCTTATCTTTGCAGCCACACTAACAGGATACGCATGGCAGAAAGCCTCTACATAGAAACTTATGGATGCCAAATGAACGTTGCTGACACGGAAACAGTAGTCGGCATCCTGAAATCAGAAGGTTATTCGGTAACAAAAGATATGCATTCGGCCGACCTGATCCTGGTCAACACCTGTTCTGTCCGGGAGAATGCCGAAACCCGCATTTATGGCAGGCTGGGTGAGTTCCGGCAGTTAAGAAAGGCTAAGCCTGGGCTGCTCATCGGCGTTATCGGTTGCATGGCTGAAAGAATTAAGGAAACCCTCATTAGCGATCATGGCGTTAACCTGGTGGCAGGGCCAGATTCCTACCGGATGCTACCCGATCTCCTGAATGAAGCAAAAAGCTTTGGCTCTGCTATTGATGTCCACCTGAGTACAGAGGAAACCTATGCAGGAATCTGCCCGGTAAGGATCGAAAGCAACGGAATATCAGGCTTCGTGTCAATCACGAGGGGATGCAACAACTTCTGCACCTATTGCATTGTTCCCTATACCCGCGGCCGGGAACGCAGCCGCAATCCAAAAGATATCATTGCCGAGGTTAAAGATCTGGAATCCAAAGGTTATAAAGAACTTACCCTGCTGGGACAAAACGTGAATTCATACCTATGGAAGAATCCTACAGACAGCCTCGATGAATCTAACCACTTAAATTTTTCTCATTTGCTAGAGGCTGTAGCCCAAGCAGTACCCAATATCCGGATCCGGTTTACCACCTCCCACCCTAAAGA
>JAAYIP010000208.1 GCA_012523435.1 Bacteroidales bacterium
AACTCCGGATTCGGGCGAAATATTCTACGAAAATAGAGCTCTCAGTAGCCTCAACATCACCCAAAGAAGTGCTCTGCGCCAAGAGATGGGTGTCGTCTTTCAAGGTGGAGCCCTTTTCGACTCCCTCACCGTGGAACAGAATCTAAAGCTGCCGATGGAATTTTTTACCGACTGGAGCCGTAGTGAAAAGACCAGGCGAGCTAATTTTTGTCTTGAACGAGTCAATCTACCGGGAGTCAATAAGCTATACCCAGCCGAACTGAGTGGCGGAATGAAGAAGAGAGTAGCTATTGCCAGATCTATCGTCCTGAATCCTAAGTATTTATTCTGTGATGAGCCTAACTCTGGGCTTGATCCCCAAACCGCAATTCTGATCGATAACCTGCTGCTGGAGCTGACGCGTGAATTCAATATGACAACCATCATCAATACTCATGACCTGAATTCGGTGATGGAAATCGGCGAAAAGATTCTCTTTCTCTCCAAAGGTCGCCGATGCTGGGAAGGAACCCGGGAAGAGATCCTGGTATCGGATAATCAAACCTTGAATAATTTTGTCTTTGCTTCCCAACTAATGAAAAAGATTAAATGAGAAAACTGCTTACTATTATCCCGTTTCTGCTACTATTCTCCTGCTTATCCTGCAACAAAAAAGACAAAGCCCCGAATCGGGAGGTCCTCTCCGAAAACCGGATGGTGGAGTTTCTCGTTGATCTTCATCTGCTCGACGGAACGCTACAGTCCGAAGCAAACGTTCTGCCCGAAAAGCGCATGGATAAAGCTCTTTATCTATATCCCTCCCTTATGGACAAATATGGGATCACCCGTGCCCAAGCCGACTCTTCTATTAACTGGTATAGTAACCATCCGAAAAAACTGGAAAGGATTTATCAACGTGTTGTCAATGAATTACTGAAAAAAGAAGCCTCCCAGGCAGAAGCCGATACGACCAATTCCCTCTGATCCATGCCGAAATACTCAGCCCACCTGGTCTGCCCTGTCGGCAGCGATCCAATCCCCTACGGAATTGTTGAAACTGATCCAGATGGTACCATCCTTCGAATCAGAGAAACCGGCGGACAGCCAGTTGAGGAGGCTGGACTGGAATTTTATCCTGGCCTGCTGGTACCAGGTTTTGTAAATGCACATTGCCACCTCGAACTCTCTCATCTTAAAGGAGATATCTCTTCTGGCGAAGGGTTGTCCGGTTTCATTCAGGCTATCAACACGAATCGTGAAGCTCCCGAAAACCGAATCCTGGCAGCAGCCAGAGAAGCCGACCGAATTATGCATTTTGAAGGTATTGCTGCGGTTGGGGATATCAGCAATAGTGATATCACATTGGAAATCAAAAAGAAAAGTCGGATTTTCTATCACACATTCGCCGAAGTAGTTGGACTTACTGATACTGTAGCCTCCGCCCGGTTCGAAAAAAGCAGGGAAATGATCCACCGGTTCCGTACAGCGGGACTCAAAGCTACCTTGACCCCTCACGCACCCTATTCTTTGGGGGTTAAAACGTGGGAACGATTTCCATCCGTAGCCGGATTAACCTCTTTGATCAGCATTCATCACGATGAAAGCCTCGAAGAGCGTGCCCTCCTAGAACATCAATCGGGCCCTCTCGCTGATGCTTTCCGCAAATTGGGGCTCGACTTGTCGAGCATTCCTAGAGAAGCCAGTCATCTACCTACCTTACTTAACCGATATCTCCCGAAAGCCAATTATCTGGTGGTTCATAATACTGTTAGTCAAGGGGAATTATTGCATGAACTGACCCGTCTGGCCCGAACCCTTGAGCAGTCTGGAAGAAAACTGACCCTTGTGTTGTGCCCGCTTTCTAACCTATACATTTCCAATACTTTACCAGATTTCAGGACCTTATACACAATCCATGCTCCGGTCGGGTTGGGAACAGACAGCCTGGCTTCCAATACCCGACTTTCGGTATTAGAAGAGATGAAAGCCATCGCATTGCATGTTCCGGAGATCCCGTTTTCAACTCTACTAGAGTGGGCTACCATCAATGGTGCCAAGGCTTTGGGTTGTGAAAAAGAGCTAGGTAGCCTGGCAGAGGGCAAGAAGCCAGGAGTTGTTCATATT
>JAAYIP010000209.1 GCA_012523435.1 Bacteroidales bacterium
ACCTTGTCCTTGGGACCCTCATCAACGGCAAACCAAATCTATCAGTCATGATTTCGGATGAACTGGTGAAAAAACTGGGACTGAATGCCGGTGCTATTGTTCGGGAAAGTGCCCGTGAAATGGAAGGAGGTGGTGGAGGCCAGCCATTCTTTGCAACTGCTGGCGGGAAAAACCCGGCCGGACTCGACAAGGCCATGGCAAAAGCCGTAGAACTGCTTGGGGAAAAACTGAAATAATCAGGGAACCAGGAAGTTAAGCACTCCCGGCAGACATTCAAACTCCAAGGGAACGTTGCCTTCCAGCTCGCCATCAGCTTCAACAATGCTGACTGCTTTTTCCTCTTCAACCTTCAGACTGGATGTCCGGTAGTAAAACACTTCAGGATGATCCACTTTCCGACAAGCCCTGAGGTTCGCAAAGTTTTTTAGATAATGTATGATGCTGAGCTTCCCGAGAATTACCACCTCAAACAACCCATCATCCATCCGGGCTTCCGGAGCAATGCCAAAACCACTCCCAAAATATCGACCGTTGGCTACTACCAAGCTCAGAACCGGTCCCTCCCAGGAAAATCCATCCCAAGTGACTTTAATATGCTTGTGGCGAAAAGTTACGAACGTGGCGATCACCGACAGGAAAAAGGTGAGCGTGCCTCCAAGAACTTTCTTCCTCAGGTGAACACCATTAACCCGGGCAACCACATCAGCCCCTAAACCCAGATCGGCAATGTTATCGAAATAGCGGACGAAAAGTGACCCATCCTTTTTCCGGAAGCGGAGTGCCCCGGCATCCAGTTTTACGGGAGCCGACTTTTCCAGCAAAGCCTCAAACTGATCCAAGTCGCGCCGAATTCCCAACCCACGGGCAAAATCATTGCCTGTACCATAGGGAAGCAGCCCCAAGATTACCTGATCGCGCCTGGAATCCTGACACTTAAGGTATCCGTTAATGACCTCGTTTAGCGTACCATCTCCACCAACTGCAACGAGATAGTCACACCCCTCCTCTATCGCCTGATTGGCAAGAGACTCAGCAACCCGGGGGCAGGTCGTTTCATACATTCGAACCGTATAATTGGATTGAAACCTTTCAATCAAAGTAGCTTTGACCGACTTTTTCCCCCTGATCTTGCCGTGAAGAATAAAACCAATTATCCTCATCCATTTTGCTGCCTACATTACAGGTCCTGATGCAGGCGGCACAAAAGTAAGGAACTTTTCCGGTTTGGGGCCATTCTCGGGATAAAGGTTTTTGAATCAAGTTATTTTATATTTGCATGGAAACGAAAACTATGACTTACCAAGCTTCCAAAAGCCGCTATGATTTAATGAATTACAAACGGTGCGGCTCCAGCGGTATTCAACTACCGGTCCTCTCTCTGGGATTATGGCACAACTTTGGCGAAGTCGATCCCTTCTCCAACGCCCGTCAAATGCTACTCGATGCTTTTGACCACGGAATCACCCACTTCGATCTGGCCAATAATTATGGTCCCCCGCCCGGAGCTGCAGAATCCACCTTCGGCAAAGTTTTGTCATCAGACCTAAAAAACTATCGCGACGAGCTCATTATCAGCACAAAAGCCGGATACCTGATGTGGCCTGGTCCGTACGGAGATCATGGCTCCCGAAAGTACCTACTCGCTTCGCTCGACCAGAGCCTGCGGCGAATGAAACTCGACTATGTGGATATTTTCTACTCCCACCGATTCGACCCGGAAACCCCGCTGGAAGAAACCATGAGCGCCCTGGATCAGGCTGTCAGATCAGGAAAAGCACTCTATGCCGGGATTTCAAACTATTCGCCGGAGCAGACAATCAAAGCCTTGTCAATCCTGCAAAACCTCGGCACACCCTGCCTTATTCACCAAGCTAAGTTCTCCCTGCTACGGCCAGAACCGTTACACGGACTAAACCAGGTGCTCCTGGATAATGGTGTCGGATGCATCGCATTCTCCCCTCTGGTTCAGGGTATTCTTACTGACCGATATCTAAAAGGTATCCCCTCCGACTCACGTGCCGCCAAAGCTCATGGGTTTCTGAAAAAAGAAGAAATCTCCGACGAAGTCCTTCAAAAGGTCGGACGGCTTAATCTACTCGCTAACAATTGGGGAATCTCCCTAGCCGAACTGGCCCTGAACTGGGTAAAAAGTCATCCGTTCATCACCTCAGTCCTGATCGGAGCAAGCTCACCCAGTCAACTCGAGACAAATCTACGGATTGCTCAAATGCCGGACTTTACTCCGAACGAACTTGCAGCCATCCATTCTGCATTGTAACCAACACAAACTCAGCAATATGGAAATCACACGCGTTTTTGAAGTTGTGGATTATGCCCTCAAAACATATCCACGCACCGACGCACTGGCCTCAAAGGTTGACGGGCAGTGGGTAACTTGGTCAACCCAGGAATACACACGAATCGCCCGTCAAATCAGTATAGGACTACTAGCCCTCGGGTTTAAAAAGGGCGACAAAATTGTCACTGCCTCCAATAACCGCCCAGAATGGAACTTTCTCGATATCGGGATGATGCAAATCGGTGTGGTGCACGTTCCAATCTACCCTACTCTGAGCCTGGAGGAAACAGAATTCATCCTGAAACATTCCGATGCCCGGATGGCTGTCGTCTCCGACGCTGGATTGTATAAAAAGTTCAAGATTGCCATGGCCCAAGCTCCCAACATAGAGAAACTCTATACCTATAATGAGGTAGAAGGAGCACCCAACTGGAAAGAAATCGCCGAACTGGGAGAAAAACAAGAAACCGATCTAGGACCAACAGTCGATGAGATCAAATCGGGCATCACAACAGATGAACTCTTTACGATCATCTACACCTCAGGAACCACCGGAGTCTCAAAAGGCGTGATGCTGTCACACCGAAATGTCATCACCAACTTTCACGATGCGTTACATCTACTCTCCCTTGACCATAACGACCGTGCTCTTAGTTTCTTGCCATTATGCCACGTTTTTGAGCGCACTGTACATTATGCCTATCAACTTCAGGGGTATGGCCTTTATTACGCCGAAAGCCTCGGCACCATTGTTCAGGACCTTCAGGATGTTAAACCCGGAATGTTCGTTGCCGTTCCCCGCATCTTTGAGGTGATGTTCGATAAAATCATTTCAAAGGGTAAAGCCCTGAAAGGGATTAAAAAACAAGTCTTTTTCTGGGCTGTCAACCTGGGACAGAAGTTTGAGTTTGGTGGAATCAACGGAGCCTGGTACTCCTTCAAACTAAAGGTTGCCAACATGCTGGTTTTCAAGAAGTGGCGCGAGGCTCTGGGTGGAAGAGTCCAGGTTGCAGTCTCAGGTGGTGCAGCTTTACAGCCCCGACTGGCACGCGTTTTCTCGGCCGCCGGCATTGTGCTCCAGGAGGGATATGGACTGACGGAAACCTCTCCGGTGATCGCCGCCAATGAAAAAAATTATCCTGATATCATGATCGGCACAGTCGGATTGGTGATGAAAAGCCTGGAGGTGAAAATTGCCCATGACGGCGAAATCATCGTCCGTGGCCCTTCGGTCATGTTGGGATACTATAAAAATGAGGAGCTCACTCGTGAAGTTATCGACGAAGAGGGCTGGTTTCATACCGGCGATATCGGCGAACTGGTGGAAGGACGATTCTTGAAAATCACCGACCGTAAAAAAGAGATCTTCAAGAATTCGGGTGGGAAATACATCGCTCCACAATCGATCGAAAATCGGTGTAAAGAGTCGTTCTTCATCGAAAATAGCATGGTAATCGGTGAAAATCAGAAATTTGCCTCCGCACTGATCTCCCCAAACTTCAGGTTCCTGCACGACTACTGCTCTCGAAAAAAAATCCACTATCGTGATAATTCCGAACTGATCAGTAAACCGGAGATCATCGCACGGTATCAGGAAGAGATCAATACCATCAACAAAAAACTGCCACCCCATGAACAGATTAAACGGTTCAGACTGGTGGTTGATGAGTGGACCAGCGCAACCGGAGAACTATCACCAACCCTGAAACTCAAAAGGAGTATCCTCCACCAGAAATATGCCTCCACCATCCGGGAGATATACTCCATGTCAAAGGCAGATGAGGAATAAAAAAGAAATAAGGCTAAGGAAGATTTACCGAAGAGTGTCGCCCTGATGCGGCACTCTTTTTTTTCGGATCAGGAGCAACAGCAAAAATGTTACTAACCCGTTGAATAACAGCAATTCGAACCCGAAAACATACCCATTGAAAAGCCTTCCCGAATAGAGCTGAGCAAGAAATGTGGCTATCGGTGAAATGAGCACCACCAAGGGAACCAGACGATCCCGAACCTGCCACCGGGTAAACATGCCAAACACAAATAGGCCTAATAACGGCCCATACGTATAACCTGCAATCGTAAAGATCGTATCAATAATGCTCTTGTTACTCAAAGACCTGAATAGCAGTATAATAGCTAGAAATACCGCTGATAAAACCAAGTGTACCCGGTAGCGCGTTTTTCGGGTAATAGCCTCTTCCGATGCGCCTTTATTGAGGATGTCAATGGTGATGGAGGTGGTTAAAGCTGTCATGGCAGAATCTGCGCTGGAGAATGCAGCAGCCACTAGTCCTATAATAAACACGACTGACACGGCCGGATGAAGGTAACCCTGCATCGCAATCATCGGAAACAGGTCGTCGGCCAAACCTGGTATGCCGATTTGCTGGGCAGCAGCAAACAGAATCAGGAGCCCACCCAACATCAAGAACAGAAAATTGATAGGTATATAAGCCAGGCTCGACCAAAACATATTCTTTTGCGACTCTCTCAACGTTCTACAGCTGAGGTTTTTCTGCATCATGTCCTGGTCCAGGCCTGTCATAGTGATCGTTATGAACATCCCACCCAGGAAATACTTGATGAAATGCTTCCGATCACCGGCAAAATCCTCCCAGAAAAAAATCTGCCCCATGCCTTCTTCCCGAATCCGTCCCCAGGCTTCCAATAGGCCGAGGTTCAGGTCTTTCAGGACAAAGACAATGGTCAAAACTAAAGCAGAAACCAGGAGCAGCGCCTGTAGGGAATCGGTCCAGATAATCGTTTTAATCCCACCCCGGTAGGTATAAAGCCATATCAGTCCTATGGTAATCAAGACGTTAGCCCAGAAAGGGATATTCAAGGCATCAAACAGGGTCATTTGCAGGACGGCCGACACAATAAACAAGCGCGCAGCCGATCCAATGGTTCGGGATAAGAGAAAATAGAAGGCTCCCGACTTGTAGGACCAGAATCCAAACCTTTGACCGAGGTAGGTATAGATCGAAGTCAGCCTTAGCTTGTAATAAAGAGGTAAAAGAATCCAGATAATCACATGATATCCGGCTAAATAGCCGAAAACCATCTGCATATAGGCAAACTGGCTAGAGAGGACCCATCCGGGTACCGAGATAAAAGTAACCCCAGAGATCGAAGCACCGAGCATTCCAATAGCAACAATGTACCAAGGTGATTGTCGGTTTCCGATGAAGAAACTCTCATTGTTGGCGCCACGGCTGGTAATCTTGGAGATTATCAAGAGCAGCGCAAAGTATCCAACTAAAATAATTGCAATCCAGACAGGGCTCATCACACTAAATCGACCCGCAAATAAACGGAAAAAATTGCGAATCGGCCTTAAGGGTGTTATTTTTGACCCTAATTCTGATCTGATGGATGCCAGTGGATACTCTTCCAAGCTTTTAGAAAAAGCCGTTTTTGAATTCTCCAAGTTACCCGGAATCGGACGAAAAACTGCTCTGCGGCTCGTGTTGCATCTGCTTAAGCAAGATCCGGAAGAGGTGCATATTCTCACCAGCAGTTTGAACGAACTTCGCAGCAAAGTCCATCATTGCCGTATTTGCCATAATATTACTGACAGTGAAACCTGTTCGGTTTGCTCTAATCCCGCCCGCGATCATGGGCTGATTTGTGTGGTAGAAAGCATCCGAGATGTCATGGCTCTCGAAAACACCCAGTTATACAATGGTGTTTATCACGTCCTGGGAGGCATCATCTCTCCGATGGAGGGAATTGGTCCGGCTCAGATCACCATCAGCTCCCTGATCAACCGGGTCAGCAGCGGGGAAATACGTGAAGTAGTGCTGGCCTTGAGTGCCACAATGGAGGGCGATGCAACCAACTATTACATCTTCAGAAAACTAGAAGATTATCCGGTTAAAGTATCCATTCTGGCCCGTGGCGTAGCTATTGGTGATGAACTGGAATACACCGATGAGATTACTTTAGGACGCTCTCTCTTAAACCGGACTCCTTTCGAAGATTCATTACGGAAATAATAGTCTGTCGTTAAAAACAAACCACACCAACAGTCGTTTTTCTCTCATGGAGCCTATTCGTATCTCAGTCATCATTGTCAGTTACAACGTCAGGTTCTTCCTTGAGCAGTGCCTTCAATCGGTGTATCGAGCCGGGAAGGGAATACCCCTGGAAGTGTTTGTAGTTGACAATAATTCAGTAGATGGCTCCTGCATGATGGTTAAAGAACAGTTCCCAGAAGTCAGGCTGATCGAAAATCGTGTCAATGTAGGCTTCTCCAAAGCTAATAATCAGGCAATGAGCCTCGCCATAGGGGAGTTTCAGCTAATCCTCAATCCGGATACCGTTGTTGAAGAGGACTCTTTTCGTAAGATTCTAGACTTCATGGACCATCATCCCGAAGCAGGTGCCTTAGGCGTGAAAATGATCGACGGGAAAGGTAACTTTCTTCCTGAATCTAAACGCGCACTGCCAACACCGGAAGTCTCCTTCTACAAGATCTTCGGGCTCTCAGCACTCTTTCCGCGATCCAAAAAATTTGGGCAATACCATCTGGGATACCTCGATAAAGATCAGATTCACCAGGTTGACATCCTTCCCGGAGCCTTCATGTTTATCCGGTCTAAGGTACTGAACATCATAGGGTATTTCGATGAAACCTTCTTTATGTACGGCGAAGATATCGACCTTTCTCACCGAATCATCCAGGCAGGCTTTGTCAACTATTACTTCCCTGAAACCACGATCATCCATTACAAGGGAGAAAGCACAAAAAAAGGTAGCCTGAATTACGTGATGGTCTTTTACCAGGCCATGATCATCTTCGCAACTAAGCACTTTTCTAAAAATAATGCCCGGTGGTACTCCCTGATCATCCGGATCGCCATATACCTCAGGGCTGCGATGAGCATGATCCGAAGGCTTTTCAAACGTTTTGCCCTCCCAATAGCCGATGCCCTCCTCTCCTTTCTGGGTTTTATTCTTATCAATCCCTGGTGGGAAGCCTATAAATTTGGTGATGATGGTAGTCACCCCCCCGAATTCCTGCGGATCTTCGTTCCGGCCTATATTCTATCCTGGCTTACAGGAGTCTATTTTTCAGGTGGTTACGATTCTCCTGTAAGGTTAAAAAGGATTGCTGGAGGAATGCTCTATGGTACTGCTGTGATCCTAGTGCTCTACTCACTGCTCCCCGAAGAGCTCCGATTCTCCCGTGCTCTGATCCTGCTGGGAGCAGCCTGGACCCTGGGGCTGATGGTGCTGGTCAGAGCTGCTCTCCACCTAGTCAAAATGCCTGGGTTTCAGCTCGACCTTGGCCAAAAAAAGAGAACCATCATTGTGGGCAACCCCCAAGAGGCTCAGCGTGTGGGCTCTCTCATCATCGAAACAGGCCAGAAAGTACTGGTAGCCGGACTGGTCTCCCCTACCGAAGAGGTTCCACCTCGCGGAAACTATATCGGATCTGTCGATCACCTCAAAGAAATCATCCGCATCAACCGGATTAATGAAATCATCTTTTGCGCTAAAGATGTTAGCACTAACCAGATTATCAGGCATATGCTAAGCTTGAGCACGCTGCAAACTGATTACAAAATTGCACCGGCATCAGCCGACGCCATCATCGGCAGTAACTCAGTCAACACAGCCGGCGACCTGTACGTGATCCCGATCAACTCCATTGGTGAACCACACAACCGACGAATCAAAAGGTTGTTCGACCTGTTCACCGCCTTGATCATCCTGGCACTGTCGCCCATCCTTATGTGGTTCTGCCTGCCAAAACCTTGGAAGCTGGTTATCAGCTGCTTGGCAGTCCTTGTCGGAGCCCGCTCCTGGATCGGATATGCTCCTGAGGGCGTTGTCCCGGGCTATCATCTGCCACCTATTAAGAAAGGTATTTTGGCTCCCAACCAGCCGGCTGCACCCTCACCGGAAACCTGGCTCGATATTAATCTGCATTATGCCCGCGACTACCGCATATCCCGCGATCTGGGAATTCTGTTACGGCAGTTCAGCGCAATCGGAAGATGATTAGCCAATACATCGAAGGATGCTGTATGCATTTTTGCTACTTTTAACCCAGGATTAAGAAAAATGTATCAAGTGAAGAGGGTTAAATCCATCCTGTTGATGATCATGCTAGTGCTCTGCTCATTACCGCAGGCAGATGCCCAGGATTACCAGGAACAGATGAAGCTGATCCGGCCTAGGCCTGAAAATGTGCTTATTTTTGGGATCATCAGCCTGCCTGACAATTCCGTCGTGGCTGGGGCAACCGTTAATCTGATCAATCCGTTCAGGTTTCAAATCGTCGAAACAATCCCGTCCGACCAGAAAGGATGGTATCTATTATACGTCCGCAAAGACAGAACCCACGGCTTGTTGATAGAACTTCCCGGCATGTTTCCCTATTATTATGAGTTTAAAATTCCTGGTGATTATGAGGAACCACAGCTGGAACAGCCAATCACCCTCCCCGAATCCCTCACCCGGATTTTCACGCTGGTGTTCAAATCTGATGTGGTAGAACTGGAACCAAAGAGCTTAGAACTACTCAATGAATTGGGTCAACTGCTTCTGTTAGAACCCGATCTGAAAATCAGAATTATACCGGAAAAGAACACCTCCGATCCAAGGAAGGTAGGCCATATTACCGAACAACTGGTTTCGATGGGAGTCGCCTTTACCCGCTTTATCTCTTCTCCAACCACTCAAACCTCAGAAACAACGATTGAAATCCGGATCAGCTCCAATCCGGACGACCTGACAGACGTCAGCCGACTGTCCGATCGCGAACCTGCCAATAATTCCTGGACAATCCAGATCTCCGCCTCCAAATCTAAAATCCCAATGGGACGATTTAAAGATCTTGACCCCATTTTTGAGTTCAAGGGCAAAGACGGCTATTATCGATATACGTATGGGAATTTTACTTCAGAGGATGCTGCAAAGAAAAAACTACAGGGGGTGAAAAGAATGGGCTATCAACAAGCCTTCATCAAAACAGTTGGTGAAATCAAAAAACTATAAGGCATG
>JAAYIP010000210.1 GCA_012523435.1 Bacteroidales bacterium
AACTTGATTCGTGAGGATGGTTTCCGCATCGACCGTCAATTCGACCTTCAGCTGAAAGGCGATAAGGTCACCGATATTACTCATTCACTGGCCGTTGCATTAGATGGATTTGCTTCGGCTTTTCATACGCTCCGTCCAGATCTCATCGTCTTGTTAGGCGATCGATTTGAAATTCTGGGGGCTGCCACTGCCGCGCTGATAGCCAATGTGCCAATGGCCCACCTTCATGGCGGAGAATTAAGCCTGGGGGCTATCGACGACAGCATCCGGCACGCAGTGACTAAGATGGCACATTTGCATTTTGTTGCCGCCATGGACTATCGCGACCGGGTGATTCGCATGGGTGAGCATCCCGACCGGGTGTTTCTGGTTGGAGGCATGGGGATCGACAATATCCATCGGCTCCAGCTTCTGGAGCGGGAAGAATTTGAGCAGGCCATTGGATTTACACTCGGGAAAAGGAATCTGCTAATCACCTATCATCCCGTCACCACCAACCCCGATGCTGCCGCCAGTCAGATGGAGGAGATCCTGAAAGCCCTTACTCAGCTCGAGGATATCCATCTGATCTTCACCCACCCAAACGCCGACACCGGCTACAAAGCTATTGTTGAGAAGATTCAGGTGTTTGTGCGCCAGAATAGCCATCGTTCCATCCTGATCAAATCAATGGGGCAGCTTAACTACCTATCGGCGCTCCGGCATGTGGATGCCGTGGTGGGCAACTCATCCAGCGGTATCATCGAAGCTCCCGCGTTTCATATCGGAACTCTCAATATCGGGCATCGCCAGGACGGACGGCTACGTGCAGCTTCCGTCATCGATTGCGAATGTGAGAAGCAAGCTATCCTGAAAGGTCTGAAAACCATCTATTCCGATGAGTTTCGCCGTCAACTTCCCGGGGTCACCAATCCTTACGGGGAAGGTGGTGCTGCCGGGAAAGTGGTGGCTGTTCTGAAGAGCATTGACGTCAATCAACTGATTCCCAAAACCTTCTTTGATAATTAAACCACGTGTACGAGGTTAAAGAGATAAAAATCAGCCCTTTGGCTACCATTCGTGAAGCCTTGCAGGTGATCGATCGCGGAGCCATGAAGATTGCCCTGGTAATCGATACCGATGGCCGGC
This sequence comes from Bacteroidales bacterium, assembly GCA_012523435.1. Taxonomy (GTDB): domain Bacteria; phylum Bacteroidota; class Bacteroidia; order Bacteroidales; family UBA12481; genus UBA12481. The sequence goes on from JAAYIP010000210.1 coordinate 1,129, forward strand.
TCACCGGGACTCTCACGGATGGCGATATCCGTCGCGGATTCCTTTCGGGGCTCACGCTGGACGACCCCATTGAAAGCATTTACCACCGGGATCCTGTCACGGCAAGTGCTTCCGACTCACGTGAAAAGATCATTGAGATAGCCTTATCCCGGCGCATCTATCAGATCCCGATCGTTGACGAGCAGGGATTTGTGGTGCGGTTGGCCGAGATTGACCACCTGATCCGCAAGGAGAAGCACCCCAATCTCGTCTTCCTGATGGCTGGCGGACTCGGTCAGCGGTTACGGCCGCTCACCAACGATATCCCCAAGCCGATGCTCAGCGTAGGCGGTCGGCCGATCCTGGAGACAGTCATCTATCAGTTCAAAAAGCACGGCTATTCGCGGTTTGCTATCTCGATAAATTACAAATCTGATCAGATCAAAGAGCACTTCGGCGATGGATCCAGGTTGGGTGTGGAGATATGCTATATCAGTGAAAATCAGCGTATGGGAACGGCCGGAGCACTTGGACTCATGGAATCTCAGCCCGATCGGCCCTTTTTTGTGATGAACGGCGACATTCTCACCACCGTGGATTTGGAGAGCCTGATGGATTACCACATTCGTAACGGCTCCTCCGCCACGATGTGCATCAGGGAGTTCGGGCTGGAGGTCCCTTACGGGGTTGTCAGGCTCAACAAGGAGAGCATTGTGGCGATCGAGGAGAAACCCGTGCAGCAATTTTATGTCAATGCCGGGATTTATGTCCTGAGTCCTGAAATGTTGAGACTTTTGCCCGCCGGAGAAGCGCTCGATATGACCCGGCTCTTTGAGATGGCTGTTGAAAAGGGACTCACCACCCTCTCGTTCCCGATTCGGGAGTTTTGGATGGATATCGGCAATCCTGCTGATTATGAACGGGCCAACCTCGAATTTAAATCCAATTTTAATGTCTGATTATCAACCTTATATCGCGATCATTCCAGCTCGTGGGGGCAGTAAGCGCCTGCCCGGGAAGAACTTATTGCCGCTGGCTGGCAAGCCCCTGATCGCCTGGACCATCGAATCTGCCATAAGGAGTGAAGTTTTTGATCGTGTGGTGGTAAGCACTGATGATCCCCTGATTGCCGCAGTGGCCGTCCAATATGGTGCCGAGGTTCCTTTCATCAGGCCTGCTAATCTGGCCACTGATTCAACACCAACCATAGAAGTTCTCACGCACGCCGTCAAGGAGTTGACGGGTGGCAGCCAGGTATCCTGGACTCACATGGCTTGTCTGCAGCCAACTTCGCCCCTCCGCACGGCCGAAAATATCCGCCAGGCTGCAAGATTATTGGAAGCAAAAAATGCCGATGCCGTCATATCAGTCTGTCAGACAGAACATTCGCCACTTTGGGCCAATACTCTTCCCGAGAACCTGTCGCTAACCGGGTTCATCACTGAACAGGTGCAGAAGACACCATCGCAACAACTGCCTGTCTTTTACCGTCTCAATGGCGCAATCTATTTTTGTCGGATCGACCGGATGTTGAGTGAGCAAACGCTTTTCCTGCCCACTTCGGCCTATGCATTTATCATGAGTCGGGAAGACTCCATTGACGTAGATGACCAGGTTGATTTCGAGCTTGCCGCCATCTATTCGAAAAAAAGATACAAAAGAATCACATGATTAAGGCAAGGATGATTCACTTTCCGAAAATTTTCTAACCATTAATCGGTCAAATCGAGTCGAAAAACGACCGTGATGGTCATAAGCCCAGGTTCGTACGCTTGAAAGCATCGATGAAGGTCACACGGCTGGCGTTGATGATTTCGACGCCACGGGCATCGGCATATTCGCGGATCAGGTGGTAGCTTCTGAAGGTCCGGTAAAGATTGAAGAAATAATCGTGTACGGTAGCCTGGTGGAGGGTCTCCGGATGGTGAACGGCTACTTTCCAGGGCTTCTGGTCGTAGAAATGGTTCTCTGCGGATTGCAGGATACCATCCATTCCTACTTCCAGCCCCTGGTGCCAGGTATGGTCGGCCCCCAGGATTATGATCCGCTTGTAACCGGTCCCGATGGCCACCATCAGCGCACCGATGAGAACATTTTGTGGTGGGGGCATGCCGGCTTGGCATCGGTACAAGCAATGGCGCAAAGGTTTCCAGCCATCCACCACGGTTCGGTTGAAGAAACGGAACGTTATTGGGATCCCTGCGGCTGTCAGAGTTCGGCAAAAGCGGCTTTTCCGAGCCTCTGCCGGAGCATAGATCGTCATCGGCCAGCTGGTTTTTTCGGCAAGAGCAGCAAGCACGCGTTCCCGCACCTCTGCCACCCGGGGTATTGTAGCTTCAGTAAAGAATCCGATATCCAGAAAGATATATTGAGCCGGTCTGATTTGCTGAAAGGCATCACTAAGCACAAACTGATTAACGCACATCACCGTCTTCCCAGCCAGCCGGTCGCCATACTCGTCCAGATCCGCCCGAAGCGAGGGCCCATTGGCCAGGATGAACAGCTCCTCCGACTCCGCCATCATCCCGTTCAGATCGGATCGGAAACGACACCGAAGAGCCACCCGAAGCAAACTGATGAAAGCCTGGTAAAGAGATTCGAGAAATCGCTGGATCCTTAACAACAAGTAGAACATAGCACTCTTTTAGGCGAAAATACGTAATTTTCCGTCCAATTCGATGCCCATGAGCCAGCAATTGTCGGGCGGGACCCGGCTCCAAAAGACCTCTAAACCGTACGACCCGGAGCTGCCGGTTGTATCAGTCATCACCATCGTTTTCAATGGAGCCGCTGTTCTTGAGCCAACGATCCAAAGCGTGATTAACCAGTCGTACAAGAATATCGAATATATCCTGATCGATGGCGGATCAACCGATGGAACCCTCGACATCATCCAGCGCTACAAAGAGTATATCGCTTTCTGGATCAGCGAATCCGACCGGGGCATTTACGATGCCATGAATAAAGGCCTGGAAGCCGCCACGGGCGATTATGTCTGGTTCATGAACGCCGGCGACCGCATCTATACCCCCCAAACTCTCTCCATTCTTTTTGCTCCCTCTCCCCACCTCAATCCTGCACTCATCTATTACGGTGATACAATGGTCGTCGATTCTTCTTTCAACGAAATTGGCCTCCGCCGCCTGCGACCACCAGAACAGCTCACCTGGAAAAGTTTCCAGAAAGGAATGCTAGTCTGCCATCAGGCAATCATCGTACATCGATCTATTACAGGTAGTTACGACATGAACTATCGACATTCGGCCGATTTTGACTGGGTTATTCGAGCACTGAAACAGGCAGAGGAACAACAAAACCCAACAGCCCCCATCGTCAATACTCGCCAGATCCTTTGCGCCTTCCTGGATGGCGGCCACTCCAAGCAAAACATTACGGCCAGCCTCCGGGAACGGTTCGATATCATGCGACGCCATTACGGCCTGCCAGGTACCGTGATCCGACACCTGCCAATCGCCATGAAATTTTTCTGGTTCTGGCTAAGAAAGGGTAGGTTTTAACTTCTTCCTGACCTCCAGAAACACAATTCCTCCAATTACCAGAAGCACTAAAACGCTTCCAATCAGACTAATAATCCTACCGATGCGCAGAGATGGCGGGTCAAAATGAAACTCAATGGTGTGGCTGCCGGAAGGTATCACCATGGCACGTAGCAGATAATTAGCCCTGAAATGATCCACTTCCTTCCCATCAATGTAGGATTTCCAACCTTTGGGATAGAATATTTCGGAGAAGAGTGCTAGCCGATCCTGGGAAGCCTTTACCTCATATTTTAAATGATTAGGCTGATATTCGGTGAGTTCAATATGGTCTGATTCAGCCGAGGGAGTCATTTCCAAGGGAAGATGTTCAACCTGATTCCGGAAGCGCTCATCCACCACGGCCTCCAGCTTTAAGTTGACTGTTCCGATAGCTTCTAACTCCTCATTCGCATTCTGTGCCCAGACTATACGATCGGCAAACCAGGCATTTCCCTGGGCCTCTTCATTTTTTAGCGGGGATTGCGGAGAAAAGATCAGATAGTGGGTGTTGAGCATGTGCAGGGGACCCATGGTTGAGAGGGTTTTGACAATGGCATCATAGGACACCTGGCCCTGAAGGGTTTGCCTGATCTCACCTACATACGAAGCCAGATAACGGTCGATCAGATCCTGGTACCTCCCCAGCTTAGCGCCATGATATCCTCCTATACTCTGATGGAAGGCAGAAGCACGGGCGCTTCGGAATGGATCGGCAGTTAGGTCGAGCACCCGGGCATGATAAGTGTTATCTTTTAAAATGTTTTCGTCGGCAGGCCAGGGTTTGGTAGCATCCGTAAACTGCCTTTTAGCCATGAAATCATCATAACTAAAATAGCGGGTGGACACTATTCCCATATCCACCAGCACCACCAAGGCCAGGGCCAGGTATAAGTATTCACGCTTGATTCGGCTTTTAAGGCTTATCCAAAGAATACCGGCTCCTATCAGCACAAACAATAAGGTGCGGAAAGCATCACGCCGGGCCAGCCCAATCCTGTCGGATCGTAGCGATTCCTGCAGCCACTCTGGAATTGCCGAATCACCAGCACCGGTAAAGGTTCCGGCAATGGTCGGTATTAAGGCGTACAGCAAAGCAATTCCACCCGCCACACCGCTGGCAACGAGGAGCTTCTTCTTTTTAACCTCCGGCTCTAATTCGGGGCTAAACCATTCGCGAGCAGCTAAAAACGCCAGAAGCGGAATAGCAAACTGTGCAATAATCAGGGAGTTAGTGGCATCGCGGAATTTGGAAAACATCGGTACGTACTCCACGAAAAAGCGGGTGAGACCCATAAAATTACTGCCCCAGGAGAGCATGATCGACATCACAATCACGATAGCCAACCACCAGCGCTTTTTTCCCCTGATCAACATCAGCCCGAGAATGGCCAGAAAGATGGTGACCGCTCCCACATAGTGCGGCCCACTCGTAAAAGGTTGGCCGCCCCAGTAACTCTGACTTTGGATATACCGCCAGGCATTTGGGTCGGTGATATTGTTGTTTTTGAGCATCTTATACGACTCCGAATCTTCCCCCAGCACCGTGCCGCCCCCACCGTAGAGGTTGGGGATAAACAGGTTCATGGTCTCTCCTATGCCATAACTCCATTGCGTGATATAATCAAGATCAAGCCCCCGTGTCTGCGGCCCCTCTTTCACCAATTCCGACTGTCCTCGGGTGGTTTCGTGCGTGTACTCGTATGTCGTCAGCAGATTAGTCATATTGGGCAAAATCGCCAACAGTAGAGCCACCAGCAGGGTAGCTCCTGATTTGATCAGGTGGTTGAAATACTTGTCTTTGATTGCATACACTAACTCCACCAGGATATAGACCAGCAAGATAATCCCGGTGTAATAAGAAACCTGTACATGATTGGTTACCAGTTGGATACCAAAGCCTATGGCGGTGATCAATCCCCCAATCAGGTAGTGTCGTTTAAAGACCAGCAGCACTCCGGCGATGACTGGAGCGATGTAGGCAATAGCGTAAATTTTGCTGACATGCCCGGCTCCGATCAGCTGCAGATGGTGAGCTCCCAGACCAAAAGCGATGGCCCCGGCGAGAGCCAGCAGCCTTTCTATTTTCAATGTTCTCAGGAGGAAATAGAACATCAGCAGGCAGGCAAACAAGATTGCAGCGGAATAGCCTGGCAGATAGACCTTTATTGCACGGAAAATCGCTTTGAACACATTGTTCCCCGGCACTCCCTTGATCTGATAGGTCGGCATGCCACTAAAGGCAGAATTGGTCCAGGCCGTGTACTCCCCCGTCTCCTCCTCGAACTGGTCGGCTTCGGCCGACATATTCTTCGCCTGAACGATATCATTCTGATACAGAACCTTACCCTCAAAAACAGGGTACATGAATACCAGAGCCAGCAGCGCCATGATGGCCACCATCAGCAGCTCGGGCAGGATGTTGCGAAGTAGTGATTTCATTTATTCCGATTTTATAGCGTCTCCCAGCAGGCTTCTCAGGCTCACCTTCTGCCCCACGATCTCCTTCAGTTGCGCAATGGGAACCCGGTCCTGCACCATCGTATCGCGATTTCGTATCGTAACCGTTTCATCGCTAACTGTTTGATGATCAACCGTTACGCAATAAGGTGTGCCGATAGCATCATGTCGGCGATAGCGCTTGCCAATAGAATCTTTCTCGTCATACTGGCAATAGAAGTCAAACTTTAGGTCGTTAATAATCTGGCGGGCGATTTCGGGCAGGCCATCCTTTTTGACCAGCGGGAAAACGGCCAGTTTCACTGGCGCGAGAGCTGGCGGGAGTTTCAGCACGGTGCGCAGATCTACACCACCATCAGCCGTTGGGGCCTCCTCTTCGTGGAGGGAGGCAGAGAGCACCTGCAGAAAGGTACGATCAACTCCGATAGAAGTCTCAACAACATACGGAATATACGACTCATTCGTCTCGGGATCGAAATATTGAATCTTCCTTCCCGAGAACTCCTGATGCCTCGCCAGGTCGAAATCAGTCCTGGAGTGAATCCCCTCCACCTCCTTAAATCCAAAGGGGAAGCGGTATTCGATATCCGTGGCAGCGTTGGCATAGTGGGCAAGCTTTTCGTGATCGTGAAAACGGTAATCACCGGGGTTGAAACCCATTTGCCGGTGCCACCGAATCCGGATATCCTTCCAATACTCGAACCATTTGAGCTCTTCGCCTGGCTTGACAAAGAATTGCATCTCCATCTGTTCGAACTCCCGCATCCTGAAGATGAACTGCCTGGCTACGATCTCATTACGAAAGGCTTTACCAATCTGCGCAATTCCGAACGGAATCTTCATCCGGCCCGATTTCTGAACATTCAGGTAGTTGACAAAGATCCCCTGAGCGGTTTCGGGCCTCAGAAAAACTTTCAGTGCCCCATCGGCTGTGGATCCCATTTCCGTGGCAAACATCAGGTTGAATTGCCTGACGTCTGTCCAATTTCGGGTACCTGACACCGGGCACACAATCTCCTGATCCAGGATGATCTGTTTCAGACCGGCCAGGTCGTTATCATTCATAGCTTGATTAAAGCGCTGATTCAAAGCATCATACCTAGCCCTCACCTCCAATACCCGTGCGTTGGTCTCGCGATATAGGGCTTCGTCAAAGGTGTCGCCAAAACGTTTGCGTGCTTTCTCAACCTCCTTTTCAATCTTCGCCTCCAGCTTAGCCAGCTCGTCTTCGATCAGCACATCGGCACGGTATCGTTTCTTCGAATCGCGGTTATCGATCAGAGGATCGTTAAAGGCATCGACATGGCCCGAAGCTTTCCAGATCGTTGGGTGCATAAAGATAGCCGAGTCGATCCCGACCACATTTTCATGCAGAAGAACCATCGAATCCCACCAGTATTTCTTGATATTGTTTTTTAATTCAACCCCATACTGTCCGTAATCATACACAGCGCTCAATCCGTCGTAGATCTCTGAGGATTGAAACACAAAGCCATACTCCTTACAGTGGGACACCAGTTTCTTAAATAGTTCTTCCTGATTCATTTTGAATGATATATAATAGGGCTCAAAAATAGAGGAAATCCGTAAGTTTACCCGATTTTTACGCTGAGATGGAACACAAAACTGATTTTTTAGTCATTGGCAGCGGGCTCGCAGGGCTGTCATTCGCTTTAAAGGTCGCCGACCACGGCAAGGTGATTCTGTTAACCAAAACTGTATTGGAAGAGACCAATACCTGGTATGCACAAGGAGGCATTGCCTCGGTGATGTATGCACCTGATAATTTGGAGAAGCACGTTAGGGATACGCTAACTGCCGGCGATGGGCTCTGTGATGAAAAGACCGTCAGGATGGTGGTTAGTGAAGGGCCAAAGCAGATTGAGGAGCTGATTCGCTGGGGGGCCAATTTCGATCGGCTCACCGATGGCAAATTTGATCTGAACCGTGAAGGAGGCCATTCCGAGCACCGGATTCTTCATCACAAGGACAACACCGGTGCTGAAATCATGCGTGCCCTTTCGGAAAAAGCCAGGCTCCACCCCAATATTGAGATCCTAGAAAACCATTTCGCCATGGATCTGATCACCCAGCACCATCAGGGTACACCAATTTTCAGGGGCAACCCGGAAATCGAGTGTTACGGCGCTTATGCGTTGAATATCAGCAAAAATCAGATCGACACGATCTTGTCAAAGGTCACCCTGCTGGCTACTGGTGGCAGTGGTTTTATCTATCAGGTGACGACCAATCCCCCGATTGCCACCGGTGATGGCATCGCCATGGCATACCGGGCTAAAGCTTTTGTGGAACATACGGAGTTTGTCCAGTTTCACCCCACCAGCCTGTATCATCCGGGCGAACGCCCATCTTACCTGATCACCGAAGCCTTGCGCGGCTTTGGCGGCATCCTAAAAACGCAAGACGGCGTGGAGTTTATGCAGAAATATGACCCGCGGGGTTCGTTGGCTTCGAGGGATATCGTCGCCCGCGCTATCGACAGCGAGCTCAAGAACCGTGGGGAGGATTATGTGCTCTTGGATTGCACTCACCTGAATCCCGAAGGGTTGAAATCGCACTTCCCAAATATCTACCAGAAATGCCTCTCCATCGGTATCGACATGACGAATGAACCGATACCGGTGGTGCCCGCAGCTCACTATATCTGTGGCGGAATCCGTACTGATGAGAATGGGCAGTCAACGATCCTCAACCTCTATGCCGCCGGAGAGGTGGCCTGCACTGGATTACATGGAGCTAACCGATTGGCATCTAACTCATTACTGGAAGCTGTTACGTTCGCCCACCGGGCAGCCATGGACGCCATCACGAAGATTTCAAGCATCCGCCTTCAGGAAGGGATACCTCCGTGGAATGACGAAGGGACCAGCAGTCCGGAGGAAATGGTGCTCATCACTCAAAGTACCAGGGAGTTACAACAAATCATGAGTAACTATGTCGGAATTGTCCGATCCAATGCCAGGCTCAAGCGTGCCATCGACCGCTTATACATTCTCCATCGCGAAACGGAAGAGCTCTATTCCAGGTCCACAGTATCGGTGAAGCTATGCGAGCTGCGCAATGCCATCAAAGTGGCCTACCTGATCGTCAAACATGCCCGGCAAAGGAAGGAGAGCCAGGGCCTACATTACAACCTGGATTATCCGAAAAAAGACCATTAGAAACGGCGAAATCCGATGATTTTCCGCACATCCTGCAGGGTTTTTGAAGCACTTTCCCGTGCTTTTTCGGCACCCATCCTGACCACCCTGCCCAGATAATCATCATCGGATTGTATGGCGATGATCCGCTCCCGAATCGG
>JAAYIP010000211.1 GCA_012523435.1 Bacteroidales bacterium
CAGCTTTCCCACGTAGCGTCCTTCGGAACCTGCCTGAACGATAATCGTTTGATTCACTTCTATTGGTTTAGCCAGCGGAGTATGCGAATGCCCTGAAATGATCACATCAATTCCCGATACCTGGTTAGCCATATCAACATCTTCACCTCTCCAGCCCTCATTGGGATCGAAATTCAATCCGGAGTGAGAGAGGCAGATCACCATATCAACGTTCATCTCCTCGCGGAGCATGCGGGTCATGTTTTTTGCTGTTTCAATACGATTCGTGAAGGATGCCGGGGCAGCGTACGGGGCAACCGTGGCAGCTTCGTCTCCCATGAGCGCAAAGACTCCAATCTGCAAGCCTTCTCGCTCCATGATACGGTAAGGCATAATCAGGCCTTTGGTGAACAGCTCCTCCAGAGCATCATCCTCCTGACTATCGGGGTCGAACAGGATGTTGGAAAGAATTAGGCCAGGGATCGGGCCCTCAGCTGATTTTGAGATGATCTTGGCGAGATGTTCTGTTCCCATGTCAAACTCATGATTTCCAATGGACATCAGATCATATCCCATGGTTTTCATCAGCTGAAGCTGAAATCCTGTTTCGGTTTCAAGGGTATGAAACATGGTGCCCATCAGGAAATCACCGGCATCGAGCACCAGCAGGGATTCTGGCTGGTGATGACGATGCTCCGCAATAACCGTGGCTATCCGGGCAAAACCACCGATAGTCTGATCATCCATGATGGTCATCGGGGTATATTCTGATTCAGGACTAAAACCCCAGAGACGGGAGTGCATGTCATTGGTATGCAGGATGGTAAGCTTCTGTCCAACCAGTGGGGCAACGAAGAGAAGCGCCAAGAATAGCATGAGTGAAAATCGTTTCATGGGCTAGATTTTAAATCGAAAAGTACATTGTTTTTCGCAGTAAGTGGCTCCAAATTCGAAAATCAGGATTTCGGCCCTCCTTTTTTAACTTCGTCGCCAGAAAATTGTTTAGATACACGATGAAAAAAGTTAAGGCGATAATCTTTGATATGGATGGGTTACTCATCGACTCGGAGGTTCTTTACCGGAAGGTTTCTTATGAGATGGCTCAAATGTTGGGAAAACAGTTGACCGATGAGATTCTGGCCCGGCAAATGGGACGCTCACCCCTGGAGTCCTTGGTGATTTACCGCAAGGAACTGGGGATTGAGACGCACACAGCAGAAGAGCTGATGACAATCAGAAATGAAATGATGATCAGAGAGTTCAGAAATCATTTGGACCTGATGCCCGGTGCTCGTGAGATCATTCAACAGTTTCATACACGTAAGAAGCTGGCGATTGCCACCGGCTCACCGGAAGAATTGGTACAGGAAGTCATGCGAATCACCGGATTCGATGGTTATTTCGATCATATTCAGCCTTCTGACCAGATTGTGCGGGGAAAGCCGCAGCCGGACATCTATCAGGAAGCTATCCGGGTTCTGGGTGTAGAACCAGATGCGACTGTTGTTCTTGAAGACTCCGGAAACGGGGTGTTAGCGGGGCATCGGGCCGGAAGTTATGTTATTGCTGTTCCAACAATTCATACCCGGAATCAGGATTTCAGTCGGGCGGATAAGGTTGTTGATCATCTGGATGCGGCAGCTCAGTGGATTGAAATGCTGGATCAGTACCAAATAACGGATTGAAAATGCTATTTTTCTGAAGCCAAAAGACTAAACAGATGACAAATACTCCATCGAAAAAACGAATTGGCTGGTCCCTGAGCGGTTTTATCCGAACAGAAAGTGCCTCGGGGCTGGTTCTGATTGCCGTGACGATTCTGGCACTGGTATGGATGAATTCAGACTTGGATTATCTGTATAAATCCATTTGGAAAGAGACGAAGGTGATGTTCGGTATTGGGAATTTTGTTCTCTCCGAATCGGTTTATCATTGGATCAATGATGGTCTGATGGCGGTTTTTTTTCTGTTGGTAGGTCTTGAGATTAAACGTGAACTCATTGCTGGTGAGCTTTCTGATTTAAAGAAGGCTCTTTTTCCAATTGTGGCTGCTATAGGGGGGATGGTAGTTCCAGCGCTCATCTATTTTTCTATAAATCATGGTCATGCTGATTTTCGCGATGGGTGGGCGATTCCGATGGCTACCGACATCGCTTTCTCTTTGGGAATCCTGACCCTGTTGGGTTCGCGGGTTCCTCTTGCACTGAAAGTGTTTCTGACCGCCTTGGCTATTGTGGATGATATGGGAGCAGTCTTATCAATCGCTCTTTTCTATTCCAATTCCATTGAGATGACATGGATTATCATTGCTTTGGCTGTATTTATCTTCTTAATGGCTCTCAATCGCCTTGGCATTAGAAAATTATGGGTTTATTTGATCATTGGGTTTTTTGGTTTATGGCTGCCTTTTTACCTTTCCGGGGTACATGCGACCATTGCCGGGGTGCTGTTAGCTTTGACGATTCCGGCCAATCGCAAGATCAATACGGTGGCATTTAAAACGCGGATTCAAACGTTGATGGATCAGTTTTCTGGAGGTGACGAGGAATCGCGAGGAGGGATGCTAAATCATGTGAAAATGCAGGTGGTCAGTGAGTTGCACGAAACTTGTGATCAGGTTAAGTCACCACTACAATGGTTAGAGCATCAGCTAAAATGGCCGACGATGTTTCTGATTGTTCCATTGTTTGCCCTGGCGAATGCTGGTGCGAGTTTCAAGACTAACCCGGATTCCGGGGTTATTTTAGATCCGGTGGCGTTGGGTATCATCCTCGGATTGGTTGTGGGAAAGGTGGTTGGAATCTCCCTATTCTCGTGGTTAGCCGTGAAGGCAAAGGTGGTTGCTTTGCCCGAGGGTCTTCAGTGGAAACATATTATCGGGGTTGGATTTATTGCTGGGGTTGGGTTTACGATGTCGCTCTTTATCAATGAATTAGCTTTTGAAAGCAGCGTCATAAACGAGGTGGCAAAAAAGGCCATCTTTGTGGGCTCATTAATATCAGCACTCGTTGGAACGGTTTGGCTACTCCTGGTTGGCAGGGGGAAGGATGAATCAGGGGTTGGGTGATTTACGCTTGCGGTATAATCCATCGAATAAAATGGTGAAGGTTTGACCGCCATCTTTCGATTGCTCCCAGACCTGCCTAACGGTACCATCGGCGTTTTCGTGCCAGGTCATCCGGTTGAAAATCCGGTTGCCTTTTTCATCTAAGATCTCATTGCTCCTTAGAATCATTTTTTTGTTGTGGTATTCCCCGGTCAAATCGAGCGTAGATCCCTGATTATCAATCCAAATATGCCGCCATTTCTTGAGCTGTTTGTCGTAGAAATTGTAGCTTGTGCCTTTGTGGGAACTTACCACTGATTTCCAGTTTTCCCTAAGCAGGCAGTCATCCTCAATTTTGATGATTTTGTTAAATCCGACCATTTGACCACTGACATACACAACCCAGTCGCCAATCCAGAAATCAAACTGGGTGTATTGTTCTCCAGAACAGGGTGCATCAGTCTCCGAATGTTGTGAGTGAGCCGGATTAACAGATAAAAGGG
>JAAYIP010000212.1 GCA_012523435.1 Bacteroidales bacterium
CTACATTGTCGATTGCGGAGCCGTATCCGAATGCTCGTCCATCATCGTAAAGAAGAGCTACCTGAGTTGATCCGGAGATTGCTTCGGATGGGAGTTCGATAGCATAGTTTCTCCATTTATAGGCTGCCCCGATCCCGCTTGGTGGCAGCTCCACCCAGTTTTTCCATGCTTCGGTGGGTGTTCGGCGATAGACCAGGAACAGTCTTTCGTTTTGTTGCATCCGTTTCAGAGCGTAGTCGAATCGAAGCTCCACCTGCGACAGGCCTTCGAGGTTTAATCGCGGGGAGATAGCATAATCGGTTACGTGGCTGCTCATTGTGGCCGCGGCGGAGTTGGCATTTAAGAATTTGGTTTCGTTATCGCTCAGCAGGCCTAGTTCCTCCGCGTTTCCCCAACGAAATCCTTCGGTATTGTTTTTAAAGACCCAGCCGTGGTTCATCTGTTCAAAATCTTCGGCATAGGGTAGTGAAAGAACACCTAGTTTTGTGACAATCACTTCATTGGAGCGTTCCGATTCTCCCGGGTTTTGGCTGCCATAACGGGCTGCTACCTGATATTTGTGGGTTGCGCCGCTCTCAACTCCGATGTCGCGATAAACCGTTTGCGGGGTGGTGGCATACTCTTCGCCATCACGGTAAACCACATAATGAGTTACTCCAGGCATGCTGCTTCCTCTCCAAGCCAGGTTTACATAAGTATCAGTTAACGTGTAACTTAAATAGCTTGGCGGATAATGTGGAGTGATTGCCACTTTGAAGGTGAGCGAGTCGCCATGGATGGTGATGTCTGAAATATCGAGACCGCCGGGTCCGCCATCACCGTTATTCCAGAGGAAAGCATAAGGGTTGGTATAATCGCTGATAGCTGTGCGGCTGCTGATCCCTAAAGCAGCGCTACCGAGGCTTCCTTCGACTGTCAGGGATCCACCTGGCCGGTACAGATAGACCTCATCTGGCGGACCGCTGGCGTTACCGCGCCCGGCACCCGGATTTATGCGGTAAACGAGTAATCCGGAGCTAGGAAGAGAGATTTCGTAATCTCCAGCTTTATTCCTGTACTCCAGCACAAAATATTCCGAACTGCTCAAAGGTGAGCGAATTTTGAAGATGTTTCTTTCGGGGTTTGACAAGGGTAATAGAGTATAGGTACCGGATTCGGTGATTTCCGGTATTTCAGGGATCCACTCGTTATATTTCCACCGGAGGAACCCGCAGATCCCTTGTGGGGGATTGTTCGAAGCGTTCATCAAACACCAGTCGCCCACAGCCTCTGGGGCTCCGGTGTCGTCGTAATGGTAGAGGTCGGGGGCGCCAAACACATGGCCCAGCTCATGGCAGGTAGTGCCGAGGTTGAAACTGGTTTCCAGCACCAGAAAGTAGTTGGCCACCCTCGCTCCTTGCAGATAGGCATTGTATCCGCTACCCATACTCCAGGCGTGAGGCCAGAGCAGATCACTCCAGGCCGAAGAGCTTCCGCGGATGACAAAGCTAATGTTATCGACCAGTCCATCGTCGTTACCATCAACTACGAGGGTGTCAGGGATCTGACTGTCAATGAATTCCACGGCTCGCTTGAGCATAGCATGCTCGCGTTGTCCTTTTTGGTTGGAGAGATATCCTTGCGTGTTGGTGGAGGTCCAGGGCAAATAATATGCTCTGGGATAGATGTCAACATAGGAGATATTGATGGTATCGGGACTCACGGGGAAGTGATGGCATCTGAGATCCAATGTATTATATGAGGTTTCGAGGTAGTAGTTCCGAACCGATAGTTGATCTATGGCTCCCCATTTTTCGACATAACCTGACCGTGGTTTGACGAAGACGCTATCATCAGCAAAAGAGATATATACGCAGATGCTGTTGACTACTCCATGCTTTGGGGTTCCGGTTGTTGACTTCATGGTTGACTGAAATTCGGCGCGCCGTTCCTGATAGAGGCGTGTCGAAATGCGTGCCCATGGGTTTAAGCCAGCTCGTGCGGGGTTAATTCGACCGACTTTATGTCTTGTGGGGATTACCTCCTCACCCTGGCGTGTGCCGTAATAGAAATAACCGTCGGCTGGGTTGAGCACGATGGTATAGCCATCGGCATCGTGTAGCCAACGGTAAAACTCATCACCTGTAGCAAAGCACTCAATTACTTCGCCATCAGGCTGTTCGATGATTTGGGGAACCCATTCGAGCCAGGCGCCGAGGAGGGTCCCGGGTAGGAGAGCAAATAGCAGTAAGAGTTTTCTCATAATATTTCCTTCTGGGATGAATCAAAATTGATAACTAACAATAGGGAAGGGCTACTGTTTTTAGTTAATCCTGGCCTATTTTCAGAATCCGGTATGTTTGAAATTGTCTGTCATCACCCAGGCGCAAAATATAAAATCCAGCAGGAATGGCCAAAAGATCCATCTCGATCTCGGATTTTGGGGGTGATTGAATAGATTGCAAAACTTGCCCTTCGAGGCTGAGAAGGGTAAGATTTACGGGAGTTAAAGGGGGGACTTCCCATTGAATGGTTAAGCGATGGTTGGTTGGATTAGGGAAAATTTTGATATTCTGTCTGTTATCTGGGTTGTCAATACCTGTTCCCAATCGTAGATCGATGAATTCGCTGGCGGTATCGGGAGGGCAGGA
>JAAYIP010000213.1 GCA_012523435.1 Bacteroidales bacterium
TCAAGGCATTGCTTGATCCTCGAATGTTAGAAGTCTGTACTCCAATCGTGTACGGATCCCCTAAAGTGTTTGCCTACCACAGAAAAGCTCTCAATATTCCCAACTTTAGCCTGAATAGCATCAACAGCGCCCGGGAAGCCAACATGAAACGGGCTAACCTGGTCAATTGCCTGGATGATAATGTCAGAGTGGAACTTGGCAAGCCTTCCCCATATGCTGGAGAAGCTGCCTTTATCTCCCTGGAGATGGCGGTTAATGATCTTTCTGAACGACAGATCGACGTGCTCATCACCTCCCCAATAAACAAGTCCACTATTCAAAGCAAAGATTTGTCCTTCGCCGGTCATACCGAATACCTGCAGGACAAGTTCGAATCCCCTGATGTCCTCATGCTAATGGTCAGCGATGGCTTGAAGGTGGCTGTGGCTACCGGGCATGTCCCGCTGGCTAATGTGGCTGAACTTTTAACAAAGGATTTGATTGTCAGGAAATTGCACGTTTTGAGCCAATCTCTGATCAATGATTTCGGAATTCGTAGGCCGAGGATTGCGGTTCTGGGGCTGAATCCTCACGCGAGTGATCAGGGATTAATTGGGAATGAGGAGGAGACAATAATTACCCCTGCTCTTGAAGCGGTGCGCCAGGAGGGTATCATGGCGCTTGGTCCTTATGCTGCTGATGGGTACTTCGGGTCTGGTGTTTATCAGAACTTTGATGCTGTTTTGGCCATGTATCACGACCAGGGGCTTGCACCCTTCAAAGCACTCTCCTTCGATACCGGAGTGAATTATACCGCCGGATTGCCGGTGGTTAGGACTTCCCCTGCGCATGGCACCGGCTATGAGATTGCAGGCCGGGATAAAGCGAGCGCTAATTCAATGCGTCAGGCCATTTACCTGGCAGTGGATATTTATAACAACCGGAAAGCAAACCGGGATCTCCGGAAGAATGCCATGCAGGCACAGTAATCACCAAAAGATATCCTGATGGCTGTATATGAGTTCATTAATGGCAAACTGACTGAACTGACTCCAGCGATGGCGGTGATAAGCATCGGTGGGATCGGCTATCAGATTCAGATTTCCCTTCAAACCTATTCTCCCCTTAGGGATAAGGAAGAGGCCCATTTGTGGATCGAGGAGATTATTAGGGAGGATACCCATCTACTTTACGGGTTTCATACGCGTGAGGAACGGGAAATCTTTCGGCTGTTAATCAGCGTTTCCGGAATCGGTCCCAATACCGCGCGAATGATGCTTTCTTCCCTTTCTACTGCTGATGTCCGCAGAGCAATTCAGACTGATAACGTACCTGCACTTAAAAGTGTAAAAGGTGTGGGTATAAAAACTGCCCAGCGGCTGATTATTGAGTTGCGCGATAAGATTGGTAAGACCGGTGAAGCTGGGGGAATTTTACCCGCAACAGGCAATACCTCAAGGGATGAAGCGTTATCAGCATTAGTTATGCTTGGCTTTGCCCGGAATGAGTCAGGGAAGGCCCTGGATCAGATCCTGGGGGAAGCACCGGATATCGGTGCGGAACAGTTAGTCAAGCTGGCCTTAAAAAAACTTTAATCGCACCTACCGGATAGTCAATATGCCGTTACGACAATTTGAAAAACTCCTGATCCTTTCCGCCAGGCTGTTGATCCTGATTTGTTTGTTGCCTTTGTCGGCTTTCTCTCAGACAACCGGTGACCAGAGTCAAAATCGTCAGAATGGCCAAGATCCGGATTCCCTGATTCGTCTGCGATACCCCATACCACCCCTGACAACTTCACCGTTTCAGGCACCCCGACTGCGATCACCGCTTTTCCTGAATGATCCCAAAAATTATAGCTCAAAAATCGAGTATGATCCGAAAAGTAACGAATACCGGTTTGAACAAAATGTTGGTTCATTGAGGCTTAGCGAGCCCTACTACCTTCGGCAGGACCAGTACCGCCAGTACGATTTAAACCGGTCGGTAGCCGATTATTGGAGGCAACGCCTGGCTGGCGAGAATTTTAGCTCCCAGGGAGGTCTGATCCCTAAACTTCATATCGGAGGCGAAGCTTTTGACCGGATCTTTGGGTCTAACACTATCAGTATCAATCCCCAAGGATCGGCAGAGCTGATCTTCGGAGTGCAGATCAATAACAACAAGAATAACAATTTGCCGGAGAAGGTGAGACGAAATACCACCTTCGATTTTGATAATAAAATCATGATGAACGTCACCGGACAAATCGGTGACAAGCTGGAGCTCGGTATTAGTTACAATACGGAAGCCACGTTCGATTTCGAGAACCGAACCAAGATCGCCTACACCGGTAAAGAGGATGAGATACTTAAGAAAGTGGAAGCCGGGAATGTTAACCTACCCCTCTCGGGATCCCTGATTAGCGGTAGCCAAAGCCTCTTTGGGATCAAGACTGAGCTGCAATTCGGCCGGCTGACCATCACCAGCGTTTTCTCTCAGCAGGAGGGCAAAACCCAAACGATTGAAGTTGAGGGTGGGGGAGTCTCCAATGAATACGAAATCCGGGCGGATGAATACGAATCGAACAAGCACTTCTTTCTATCGCAGTATTTTCGTGACAACTACGACCAAGCCCTGAAAAACACCCCGATCATCAATTCCGGAATCAATATCACCAAAATAGAGGTCTGGATTACCAA
>JAAYIP010000214.1 GCA_012523435.1 Bacteroidales bacterium
CCTGTTGCCGGTACATATTTGGACGTCACCAAAACCGTGGTCACTTCAGGAGGCAACACCAGATCGGGCTGGGAATACAGATCCAAAGTAATCTTATTCATCTGGCAGGAAGCCAGCAGAGTTACGGTAAGAATCAGTGTAGCAATTTTCTTCATCATAGATTGAAAGTATGTTACCTGGTACCAAACCATCGTCTCAAAAACCATTCCAGTGAAAGGAAGAGGACCAGTAAAGGAAGCAACCAACCCAGACTGATCGGATCAAACCAACTTGTTTCCAAGCGGTAAGCCGGCTCTTTTCCACTTAGTTCTTTCGTAAAGGTCACGATTTTTTCTGGTTCGTCGATCGTCAGGTAGCTGCCATTTTTGCTGTGCGTTAATCTTTTCAGGGCCAGATGGTCGGCCACGGCATGAGTCCCTTCCGGGGAAAAGGCTGAAACTGCCATATCTCCTTTAAATTCTAAGTGTTGACTATCATAATCAGTCTGGGCCGTTAGCTGATACAATCCAGCTCTAAGACCTTTCAGGTCGAGTTGATAATGCTCACCCTGCCGCCCCATCAAGTAAGAAAACTCGTTCCCTGCCGAGTCTTGGATCGAGAGATTTATGTCAGGGGTATTGATTGACTCCATGGAGCGATTTCGCAGGTATCCGGTTACGCGAATGGGGTTATACTCGTAAAGCTCATCCGGAAGGATAATTTTAAAGCGTTCCTCCTGTTCGTCGGCCAGCAAAAACTGGGTGATCCTGGAGAGCAGATCATCAAAATACACGTGACTGCCAAATTCGACAAATTCAAACAATCGCCATCTCCAGATTCCGGTTCCGGCGATAACTCCATACTTTGCACCTCCTGCAGAGGTAATCATCATCAGCGGATCCATCATTTCTATCCTTCGGATGATTTGGGTCATTAAGATCTGCCCGTCGGCTGACAAGGCAAAAGTCTGGTAGGGGAGTTCCAATGGAGGCCAGGCAGCCAGGTGTGAAGGGAAGTCTTCTGGCAGCGTAAACAGGTTAAATGACCGGTTAAGATGACCCTGAGCCTCTTCGGGAGCCAACCTTGGGTTTACGATCTGGCAACCGGTCTCCAGTCGATTAAAAAGCTGAGGATTAGTCGCTTGATTTAGAATGAAAAGAACCGGAATTCTCCTCTCAGCTATCTGTTCCATCAGGCTGGTCATGGAATGATTGGAGGATGGCAATCCATGAAGAATCAGAAGTGAATAATCTTCAAGGTTTCCAGGAAAATCACTAATTATAAACGACTCTGTCTGAATCTGTTCTACACCTCCTAGAGCCAATCTAATCGCTGCAATGTCCGGATGTGGTGCGTCGGCCAGGATCAGCACCCTACCCTCCTTATCGATGACCCGGATCGTGATATTCCGGCTATTATTATCCGGGTTCTTCTCCTCTTGCTGCGAGCGGATGCGGATGGTGAGATTCAGGTCCCCCTGATCGGGAGCCTCCAACATAAAATCAGTATAAGGAGTTTGCTGGCTAACAGGATCTATGGTCTATTCTTCCAGCACTCTACCATTGTTGATTATCTGGATATTGAAAGAATTATTCCCCCAGTTGGATGTTTTAAAATATACCCTCACCGGGAAGAGGGATTTTCGTCTAACCCACTCATTGACAATTACTTCACCGATAGCCAAATCTAAAAACTGAACAGTATCGCCGGTAGCCAGAACGTGGACAGGGAACGGGAAAGGGGCAGCAGCTAGGGATGGTTCGAGTCCCCTATTATAGGCGCCATCTGAGATGATCAAAAGTCCTTGGACGGGGCGATTACCATAGAGGCGCGTTAGATTTTTAAAGAGATCTTCAAAGTTGGTTTGCTGATCACTAAAATCGGGCTTTTTCCCACTTCTAACGGACGCACCAAATAGCAAACGATGCACGTTAAAATCTTGGTTCAGTGAGGATTCCAGAGCATCGATTTGTTTGGCTAGCTTATCATAGGTATCCAGGGTATCATCCTCCTGAAACATCGATCGGCTGTTATCCATTGCGATCAGGAAGGTTGGTTTTTCCGGCACCTGATTTTTTTTCTTCATCCAGGGTGAGATGATCAGCATTGCGATCAAGAAAAGAGATGAGGCTCTCAGGAACATCAGCAGTGGTTTCAGCCTCCTGGGTAGGATGCCGTCATCCTGTTTCCGGTAATAGACCCACCATCCTGCACCAATAGCGATCAATGCCGCCAGTGGGGCCAGCC
>JAAYIP010000215.1 GCA_012523435.1 Bacteroidales bacterium
AATTTGTTACGTTCTTAAGTAATAAAGGAAGCAAAATTAGCCTAAAAATCCCGGATAAAAAGTTTGATACTTCTTTCTTCCCAAAATGCTCTTCCAGGGCGGCCAATACAAAAGAAGATCAACTCCTTGCATGCACTAAAAGAGCATTTTTTTCCTGATCTTTGATCCAAATTGAAACGTGAAAAACCGGAGCTGACCAAAAATTGTTCACAAAAACTTATCGTCATGGTCATTGGAATCGATATCGGCAGTACAACCACTAAAAGCGTGGCTATTTACCCCGACAAATCCTTCAAATCTCTTACCACGAAAGCAATCGACCCGATTACTTCGGCAACCGGAGCGCTTGGTAAAATGCTGATGGAAAATCAATTACAGATCTCCTCGATCCGTAGTATTGTTCTGACAGGAGCCGGAGCCCCCGGGATTAAGGGCAATCTGTTCGGCGTAGAAACTCACAAAATCGATGAACTGGAAGCTGTCGGCCTGGGAGGGATGTACCTCTCCGGTGAGAGCGGCGTAATCATCACCAACATTGGCACTGGCACAGCCCTGGTGGAAGCCCACCCCGGCTTGATCAAGCATATCGGCGGAACTGGAGTAGGCGGTGGCACTATTCTGGGTCTTGCGAAAGCCATGTTCAAAACTTCTGAGATTCAAGCAGTATTCGACTTGGCAGAGCAGGGGAAAATCGGTGAGGTTGATCTGCTTATCGGGGATATTGTGGATGATGATCTAAGCTTCCTCAAGCGGGAGATGACCGCCGCGAACTTCGGCAAAATGCCCGATAACGCCCGAAATGAAGATATTGCCATGGGAATCCTGACCATGGTGTATCAGGTTATTGGAACCGTTTCGGCCTTCGCCGCTAGAAGCCGCAATATCTCACGGGTGGTGGTAACGGGTACCGCCAGCGATGGATCCATTGCCAAGAGAATCCTCGATGCCATCGGTAACATCTTTGAAATCACTTTCATCTACCCCCACGACGCAGCCTATGCCACAGCCCTCGGAGCAGCTCTATCAAAAGTCTAAACTCTACTCATGAAGGCAGCTTATCGGATACTATTTCTGTTGATCTGCATCGGATTAATCCTACAATGCTCCAGTTTTGGTCAGATCGCCCTGCTACCCCTGCCACAAAATATGGAGTTGCGCGCCGGATACTTTACCATCGCTAACACCAATCCAGATAAGGATAATCGATTCACCTTCAGTATTGTAGATAATATCGAAGGCATTCACTTGAACCCAGAGGAGGGCTATAGCATCGATATAACACCTGATGCAATCCGCATTGAAGCCACAACGGAAATCGGACTGTTCCGGGCCAAAACCACACTCGCCCAACTGATTGATGGCGCCGATGACAACGGCCAAATCCCCTGCTGCAAAATTGTTGATTTCCCCGCCTTTCAGATCCGGGGGTTCATGCACGATGTGGGCCGCTATTTTATCCCGATCGAAGAGCTGGAAAAAGAGATCGCCATTCTCTCCCGATTCAAAATCAACATCTTCCACTGGCATCTCACCGAAGATGTAGCCTGGCGCCTGGCCAGCGACATTACCCCCTACTTGACCGATAGCAGCATCACCACAAGGAATACAGGGTTCTATACCAAGGAGGAGGTGAGGCAATTCGTCCAATATTGCAAAACACACCACATCACTGTCGTCCCGGAGATCGATATGCCCGGTCACAGCGCGGCTTTCACCCGTGTCACGGGGTTTTCAATGCAGTCGCCCGAGGGCAAAAAACTTGTTAAAGAGCTGCTTTGGGAGGCCTGCGAACTGTTTGACACACCCTACTTTCATATCGGCACCGATGAGGTGAAGATCACCGATCCAACCTTTGCCACCGAAATGGCGGAGATCGTCAGGCAGGCAGGTAAGGAACCTATTGGCTGGCTTCCCGGAGCCGATCTGGGTCAGCCATCCATCAAGCAGCTGTGGATTGGAACGGTGAATCCGCCAGCTGGAGCCAAAACCATCGACTCGCGCTTTCTCTACCTGAACCATTTTGATCCATTTGCCGACCTCTTTGGCGTGTTCAACAGCAGGATTTGTGGGTCGGACAGCGGCAATGACCACCTCACCGGAGGTATCTGCTGCGTCTGGAATGACAGGATTCCGGCTTCAGTGGAGGATATCCTGCTCTCCAACACATTTTACACGGTGATGCTCGCTTTTGCCGAACGCTCCTGGCGGGGCGGCGGGCACGACATCCGGGTCCGGGGGGTCAACCTACCACAGCCGGATAATGTTGATTATAAATTATTTACTGATTTCGAAAAGCGGATGTTGATTAGCCGGAATCGTTATCTGCCGGATGAACCCTTCCCCTATCTAAAACAGACCGATGTACACTGGAGAGTCATCGATCCCTTCCCAAACAGGGGTGATTTAAGCCTGACCTTCCCCCCGGAACAGAAAATCCGGAAAAAGTATCGCCATAAGCGTAAAGTGTTTACCTCCAACCCGGCCACAGGCGCTACAGTTTACCTCCGGCACACCTGGGGAGGGATGGTTCCTGGACTCTTTGCGGATCCACGACCCGATCATACCGCCTATGCTTACACCTACGTCTATGCCCCTGATGCAATGCAAGTTGGTCTCTGGGCTGGCTTTCATGTCTTCGGTCGCTCCGAAAAAGACGCCACACCACCCAATGGAGAGTGGGACCATAAAGGAAGCCGGATCTGGATCAATGAAGAACTCATCAATCCACCAATCTGGGCTAACGCCGGATTTCAACCGGAAAACCTCGAGACTCCCTATTTTGATGAAAACTGGTGGGTCCGCAAGCCCATCCCGATTACCCTACACAAAGGCTGGAACAAAATCCTACTCAAAATGCCAGTGGGAAATTTCACCTCCCCACAAACCCGACTCACAAAATGGATGTTCTCAGCCTTGATCGTGACACCCGACGGAAAGAGTGTGCCACCAGGCCTGATCTATTCGCCAGAAAGAAAGAAACGGTAACCAAAAGTCAGGACCTAAGGAAAATAGAGGTTTTCACCGCTCGTTTTCTTTAACTTTGCCTATCAACCATCCAATCATTCCGATTATGATCAGCGCATTTACCAACTCCATCATCCTACCCGAAAATCTTCCCACCCTGAAAGAAGCGGATTTTAATCCTGTCGACCGAAAATATATCATAATCCTGATATTCAACAACTTATTGACAACCCTCTTTTTGCTCGCCCTGGTCTGGGGTTTCTATCTTGCGATGAACGGTAAGATCGGGCTATCAGTTCCAGTGATCAGCACCGGAGGAGTTTTGTTGATTATGATCTTATCGCTGGCAAGCACCTTGTGGGCGTTTCGGTATCGTGGATATTTAATTCGGGAGCGGGACATTGCCTATCAGCGCGGATGGCTTCGTTACCGGCTCACCTCTATTCCATTAAACCGGATTCAGCATGTAGAGCTCATTCAGGGCCTGCTGGCTAAACGCATGAAGCTGGCTTCGGTGAAGATCTACACAGCGGGCAGCAGCGGTGATGATCTGGTGATTCCCGGGTTACCGCTGGAAACAGCGAGGCATATTCGAGAATTCCTGACCGGTAAAATCAGCCAGGATGAGTAAGATTGACTTCAGCAGGCCTCAACGACAATCAGCCAAGGGGCTAGTATTGATATTTCTACAGGAGGGCAGAAAGTTGATCAAAACCTTTTGGCCAGTGTTGGTAGCTATCGTGTTTACCAATAAAACCAGAAATCGATGGCTGGAGGTCGCTGCCTTCCTGTTAACGGGCCTTGTCCTGACCCTGATTCACACCATCCTATACTATCTGACCTTCAAATTTCACATCGAAAATGGGCAATTCATTCTCCGGAAAGGCTATATAAAACGGAAAACTCTTACCATTCCCTTTGATCGAATCCAAAATGTCAATACCCGCCAATCGATTCTCCAGCAGGTGTTTGGGGTAATGAGTCTGGAAATTGACACAGCCGGAACAGATCAGAAAGAGCTTAA
>JAAYIP010000002.1 GCA_012523435.1 Bacteroidales bacterium
CAAAACCCGGAAGATTCCGTAGATGCCCATCTTGATCATGACCCCCGACATCACCGCTGACACGTGAGAGGGAGCTGCTGGGTGAGCCTGCGGAAGCCAGGTATGCAAGGGAATAAACCCCGCCTTAACACCAAATCCGACAAAAAAGAGAAAGAAAACCAAGCCGTTGGGGTTATGCGCGAAATACTCACTCAGCGCATCGAAGCCAGGGCGATCGGTTGACTGACCCGATATCATAAAGCCCACTAGCAGGAAGAACCATCCTACATGCATCTGGATCAAGTAGTTAATTCCAGCTTTTAAAGTTATTCGCTCCTCAGCCTCAAAAATTACCAACAGAAAGCTCGATACCGTCATGAGTTCCCATACGATCAAAAAGGGGAATGCCTCCTGAAGACTGGCAGCCAGAAACATCGATAACCATAATAGGAAGAATGAAAAAAAATGGATCGAGATTCTTAACGGTGTTTTTGTTGCATAATAGGGTTTCAGGTACCCCAATGCATAAATCATTCCCGTCAGGGAAGTGAAGTTGATGATCAGGATAAAGTAGGCCGACAACTGATCAATGACCAGTTGTGGTAATTCCTGCATCCCCGGAAATATCAAAGGAACGGTGAGAGTCTCTCCAGATAACAGGACAGGGTAAACAGCTACTGAGGTAATGCCAACGCCCGCCGCAACAAGGATTAGAGCCAATACCCCTTTCCAGCGAACTGGCAGGACAAAAACCACCAAAATGGCAGAAATCAGGATTAGCGGCAAATTTTGCATGGGCGTGCAAAGGTAGCGCTAATCCTGATTCGTTATCCTCCGAAAACTTATTCCGATCATCAGTGTTTCCAGAGCAGCCAGGCTTTTACTGGAGATTAGTTCCCGAACCGGTAAACAGTTGTGTGACTGTACTTTTCACCGGGTTCAAGAATTGTTGAAGGGAAAGTTGGCTGGTTCGGAGAATCGGGATAGTGTTGTGTTTCAAGGCAGAAGCCCCAGTGTTTGTTGTACACGACACCGCCGCTTCCCGTTAAATTACCCAGCAAGAAATTGCCAGAATAAAACTGGACACCGGGTTCGGTAGTCAGTACTTCAAGGCTGCGTCCACTAACGGGTTCTTTCACGGTGGCAACAGGGCGAAGCTCAGTGACATCATCCGAAAGGACGTAGTTATGATCATAACCACCTTCCACCTGATCAATCCGTTCTCCAATCGTATGAGGCTCTGTAAAATCCATCGGAGTTCCGGCAACAGGCCTCAGCTCTCCGGTAGGAATAAGTGTCTCATCAACAACAGTATAGCGATCCGCCATTATCTGCATTTCATGCCCCAGAACATTGGTTTTCGCTCCACCCGTCAGGTTAAAATACCCATGGTGCGTAACATTCACCGGGCAAGGCTGATCAATAGTTCCTGAATAGTCACACTTTAGGCAATTATCCTTAGTCAGAGTATACGTGATGCTGATAGTCAGATTCCCGGGGTAACCCTCTTCTCCATCAACACTATTGTAAGTGAGTTTTACCCCCTGCCCCTCTTCGGTCATTACCGGCTCAGCATCCCAAACAACCTTATCAAATCCCTTGAGCCCACCATGCAAATGGTTCGGTCCATTGTTGGTTGCCAACAAGTACTCTTTTCCGTTGAGGGTAAATTTGCCCTGGGCAATCCGGTTCCCATACCGTCCAACAACAGATCCAAAATAGGGTGCATCGTTGATGTAGGGCTCAGTCCAGTATTGAGCCGGATCATCAAAACCCAACACAACATTTTCCATCTTGCCATCCCGATCAGGTGCGTACAGGTGAGTCACAATGGCGCCGTAACTAAGCACCTTGGCACTCATGCCACCGGCATTCGTCAGAGTAAACTGGTAAACATCCTTTCCATCTACCTGACCAACAATTTCTTTCTTAATATCCATATTTTCGTTAGTTGATTTTTTTTGCTTAGGAGCACACCCGCCAATCACTCCGAGAATGATGGAGGCTGCACCGACAATTCCTAATAACTTGTTGAATTTCATAATTTTGTAAATTTGTACGTATGTAAGGCAAGTATAGCGCTTTTTGCACAATTATCAGGGCATTCGGCAGCTTTTTTGCTACTTTTGAATCCTGTTCACCGATTAGGAAAACGTTTTTTTACTTAATTTTTTTAACATGAATAATACTGAGATCATTAACAAGTTCATTGAGAAATATGGGCCCTCAACCGAAGATGTTGCACTATTCTTTTCACCCGGCCGGGTTAATCTCATCGGTGAGCATACCGATTATAACGGCGGATATGTTTTCCCCTGTGCGCTGAGTTTCGGGACCTACCTCGCTATCCGCAAATCAACCCAACCAGTGGTCAGGATGGCTACCCTCAATTTTGATTTCGAAGCCTCCATTCCGATTGGAGAGCTTGATCGCAAGATCGGCGATGAATGGGTGAACTACCCGCTGGGAGTAATTAATGAGCTGGTTAAAAGAGGATTTAAACCTTCTGGTGTGGATATGCTTTTCTATGGTAACATTCCCAACAAAAGCGGCCTCTCCTCTTCCGCCTCCATCGAACTCGTCACCGGTGTCGCCATTGATGACTTATATCAACTTGCCTATGACCGCATTGAGCTGGTGAAAATCGGTCGCGCCGCTGAAAACAATTTCGTGGGCGTCAATTGCGGTATCATGGACCAATTTGCTGTCGGTATGGGCAAAAAGAATCATGCCATATACTTAAACTGCGATACACTTGATTATGAACTTGTTCCGATGAACATCAGTGGATATAAGCTGGTCATTGCCAACACCAATAAACCTCGCGGGCTCGCCGATTCAAAATACAATGAGCGCGTGGCCGAATGCCAGGCTGCTGTTGTCGCCCTGCAACCGGCTAAAAAGATTCAGTATCTGGCAGAATTAACTGGTGCCGAATTTACCGAACACCAGCATCTCATTAAAGATGAAACAGTTATGCGTCGTGCCCGTCACGCCATCCTGGAAAATGAACGCACCTCCCTGGCCGTCAAAGCTTTAAAAAGCGGCGACCTGAAACAGTTTGGGCAACTGATGAACGACTCTCATGACTCACTCCGAGATGATTATGAGGTAACCGGTCTTGAACTCGATACCCTCGTGGCCGAATCAAGGAAAATCCCCGGTGTTATCGGATCCCGCATGACAGGTGCCGGCTTTGGTGGATGCACTGTCAGCCTCGTGGCCGAAGAGGCAGTCGATGAACTGATTCGCCGCGTCGGACCAGCCTACCAGAAAGTCACGGGCTTGACAGCCGAGTTTTATGTTGCCGATATCGGTGACGGAGCAGGCAGGAAAGTGTGAGTGAAGAGCGGGTGGGCGCGACCTGGAGATGAAACAACCCTAATATCACGATATGAAATATTTAATCCCTGTTGTGTGTCTGGCACTTGTGGTTGGATGCAACAACCCGGCCAGCCGGAAATCCTCAAATGAACAAACCATGGATCAAACTTTTCAACCCGGATCTTTCGGATATGACCTGGAGTTTCTATCCAAACATAAGAAAACCATTGTACTCCAACGTGGAGAAGCGATGCTGGCCATCGTTCCCGACTATCAGGGGCGTGTGATGACCTCCACCGCCTCAGGAAAAACCGGCCCGAGCTTCGGGTGGATCAACTATGGTCTTATCCAAACGGGGCAGCTAGCTCCACATTTCAGCAATTTCGGTGGAGAAGAGCGATTCTGGCTCGGACCGGAAGGAGGACAGTTCGGGATCTACTTCCCCCCCGGAAAACCATTCGATTTCGATAACTGGCAGGTGCCGGCTCCTATCGACTACGAACCGTTCGACCTAGTCTCGGCTGATGATACCATGGCAATCTTCACAAAAGATATCCAGCTGACTAACAATAGCCAGTTTAGCTTTAGCCTCCGGGCTAACCGATCCGTCAGAATGCTCCAGCCCGACCAATTCCTTGCCCGTACCGGAATCGCCTTGCCGGAGAGCACTAAATCAGTTGTTTATGAGTCGGTTAACCGAATCACCAACACGGGCAAACTGGCCTGGACGCAATCGTCAGGTCTCCTCTCCATCTGGATGCTCGGCCAACTCATCTGCTCTCCCACTAATATCATTCTGGTTCCCTATGTGGCCGGTCCGGCAAGCGAACTCGGCCCCGTAGTGAACGACGCCTACTTCGGCAAGGTTCCTGCGGATCGCCTTAAAATCACTGATAATCTAATTCTTTTCAAAGCGGATGGACTCCAAAGAGGGAAAATCGGGCTCAGCCCTTTGCGGGCCAGAAACTATCTGGGCAGCTATGACTATGAACAAAACATCCTGACTCTCCAGTTCTTCACTAAGCCCGACCACCATAATGGATACGTCAACAGCATGTGGGAACTGCAGGATGACCCCTATGCAGGAGATGTCATCAACGCCTATAATGACGGTCCACTGGAGGATGGCAGCCAAATGGGACCATTCTACGAGCTGGAAGCCTCCTCACCCGCCGCCGCTTTGAAGCCAGGCGAACATCTCGAACATACCAACCTGACTATACACATCAGCGGTCAGGTTGAAGACCTAAACAAGCTGCTCCAAACACTCTTCGGGATCTCGGCCGAAGAGGTCAGGACCGCCTTCAACTAAACCCTGGTCGCAAGCCTGCCCAACCAAATTAGGTATTTATCCTGTTTAGGAATTTATACCTTTGCCACTCACTTATTTATTAGTGGTATCAGTTGGATATGGTTTTGAAAGATGAAATCAATGAAGAGCTGGCAGCTCAACTTGACCATGAAACAAAGAATTGGTCAGTAATCGATACCCTGAAATATCTTGCCGAACGTTTTGAAGGAACAACAACGTTCTCCACCAGCTTCGGCCAGGAGGATCAGGTGATCACCGACATGATCTTCACCGCCAGAATTCCGGTGCTGGTTTTCACCCTGGATACCGGTCGGCATTTTGAAGAAACCTATAAAGTGATGAGCCAGACGCTGGCCCGGTATGAAAAAAAGATCAAAGTACTCTTCCCCGATCA
>JAAYIP010000216.1 GCA_012523435.1 Bacteroidales bacterium
CAACAACCATTCCTGGTTCACTTTTGATTGATTTTTGTACGATGGTATCTAAATCTTTAAGTGGGATGCTCAGCTGCAGTCTTGAATTGTCGAACCCTTTTATCTGGTTTAGCACCTTGACGGTGTCATTATCAACTCGGATTAGAATGGTTTCAGCCGTGGGACTGAGGGTTGGCCAATCCTGAATCATGGAATAGAGATAATTGCTGGGGTCAACCCAGAAAACCAATCCGGCTACCACTTCCTGTTGAGCGTTGATGACTGGGGCAAATATCTCAAAATGAACTCGTTGGTGGTAAGAGCAATAATAAAAATCTCGAATTTGGATCTCTTTACTCCTGTACATCTTCCGAACAAAAGTGGTTGTTATGGAGTCGACCAGGTTTAGCTCTGGAATCACACTAAAAAAGGGATTTCCCTGCTCATCCACCAGAAATATGTTTTCATATCGACTGTTCTCCATAAAACGGTTCATGATCTGGCGGTATTCCTCCATGCTCTTTTGATCCCCTTCCTTAATTCTCTTAATGATTGGAACGAGATGTATCGTACGCGAAAAAAAGCGGGTTTCCGATAGCCGCTCGTTCTGCCATTGCACCAGCTGGGTAACTTTCATCTTGGCAATAGCGTTGAGCTCGGAATATTTTTTTGCCAGTGTCTGATCCCTCTCGTGTTGGTAATAGCGCAGCCCACTTAGCCCTACAGCTATCATACCCAAGAGAAATAGAATGGCTAACTGAACCTTGACGTTTTTGCCGATTGCTTGATACCTTTTCATGTTTAGCCCGGTTTGTTTCATAGAAGTGAATTTACACTTTTCCCATAAATTGCCATGAGATCAGCGTAAAGAATCCTGATATCAGAAAAAAGTGATCTACTGGAGTGTGATTCCCAAACGGAGGTTACTTTTGAGCCATTAATGAAGTGGAACAAAAGGTTAAATATGTCTTCAAATTACGATAAGTACCCAGCGGTGAGTTTGCATCAGGGCAGCATCTGGAAGGGATGGGAATCCTGCTTGAGCAGAATCAGACAAGAGATGAGCTCTTTAACTCATGGCCGCAAGGTGGTGGTAGTGGAATGTTACACCGGAGTGCTCCATAATGATTTAAAAAAGGGGTTGACTGGGTTGGGTTATCAGGATTTCTTGGGGGAAAAGAACTGGCTCAAGGAGGAGTCGGAGATTTTGGCCTTAACCAATCCGGATGTAACTGATGATCAGGTTTTTGGATATATGACAACGCTTCGGATGGAGGATTTTATCTGCCGTGATAAGGTTGCCTGTTTGAGGCAGCAGATCGAAGACACCCGTTCGGGAGTGGTGGTTTTGTGTGGTTCTGGTGCTTCGCTGGTATGGCCGGAGCCGGATTTGCTGATCTATGCTGATATGGCCCGCTGGGAGATTCAGCTTCGGATGCGAAAGGGTTTGGTACAAGGGTTAGGCGTGGATGACTCAGCGTTGGATTTTTCGTATCAATATAAGCGAGGCTATTTTGTTGATTGGAGGGTATGCGACCGGCTCAAGACTGAGCTGATCAGCCGGATCGATTTTTTCCTGGACACCAATCAGTCAGGATTGCCCCGACTAATGACTCGGGAGGATTGGCTGGCCGCATTAGAGCTAACCTCCCGGCGGCCTTTCCGTGTGGTGCCCTATTTTGATCCAGGGCCATGGGGAGGGCAGTGGATGAAGGAGGTGTGTGATTTGGATCGCCATCAGGAGAATTTTGCCTGGTGCTTTGATTGTGTTCCGGAAGAGAATAGTCTGATGTTTGAAGTCGACGGGATGACTTTTGAGACTCCGGCGATCAATCTGGTACTGTTTCAGTCGATGAATCTTCTTGGAAATGAGATAGTTAGACGGTTTGGTGCTGAGTTCCCCATTCGTTTTGATTTGCTTGATACGATGGGTGGCGGCAATCTGAGTTTTCAGGTTCATCCTTCAAAGGAGTATATCCGGGAGAAGTTCGGCATGACATACACTCAGGACGAGAGTTATTATCTGCTTGATGCTCGCGAGGGTGCGAGTGTGTTTTTAGGTTTGCGTGAGGGAATCCGGAAGGAGCAGATGATAGCGGACTTAAGGCGTTCGGCCAATGGTGATGAAGCCTTTGAGGTGGAGGCTTATGTTAATCGATGGCCGGCGCGCAAGCATGATCACTTTCTCATCCCTTCGGGCACGGTTCATTGTTCTGGACGTAATTCTATGGTGCTGGAAATCAGTTCAACACCTTATATTTTCACATTCAAGATGTGGGATTGGGGACGGATGGGGCTAGATGGAAAGCCAAGGCCAATCAATGTAGAGCATGCGGTGGAGGTGATCAATTGGGATAAGGTTGCTCCGATTGTTCAAAAGGAACAGATTAACCGAATTGAGCCTCTTGCTGAAGGAGAAGGATGGCGAGAGGAGCGTACTGGACTTCATCCTGATGAGCCACTGGAAACCCGGCGTCACTGGTTTACTGGTCCGGTAGCTCATGACACTGATGGTACCGTCAATGTGTTGAATCTGGTAGAGGGTAGGGAGGCCGTCGTTTCCTCGCCTGATGGGTATTTTGAGCCATTCGTGGTGCACTATGCCGAGACATTCATCATCCCGGCGGCTGTTGGGCCCTATGTGATATCCCCGATTGGAGTTGATGCCGACCAGCCACATGCTACCATCAAGGCGTTTGTGCGGAGTGAATAGCGGAAAAACTCAACGTTTCTCCGCTTGCCATCCTGACAACAGATATCGATTCTGATAAACCTTCAGTCCGGATTCGGTAAACTCTATTCGTTTGCCACGGTTCCGTTTTTCAATGAGATACAGGTGATTGCCGCTTTTCTCGATCGTGAGCATGGTGCGGGTTGAGAAAAGTCCTTGGCGCATCACCCGAATCTTACGGTTTTGATCATCCAGTCCGATGATGAGGTTTCGGCCGAGGTAGAGGCGGTCATTTTTGAGCTGATAATCCTCGCGCCAGAAGAGTCGTTTCCGGTAATAGTGCTGATCGTCAGATTTGTGCATCGTATCCCATTTCCTTCTTTTTCCGCGATAAACGATCTTATCTTCATAAAAATCTACGCCATAAGTCAGGTGGTTACGGTAGAATATCTCAGTGCTATTGCCGCGGAATTCCATTCGAAGGACGTCATGTTCCCGATGGCCAGGGGGGTATTTCACGGTCAGTTCTCCATTGCAGAAGGTGAAGATTTGGTCGGCTCGGCGCTGTTTTTTACGGGACGTTTGGCTCAAGGAATAGCATGGTTTTCCGCGGAGCTGTAGCAGGTCTTCCAGGCGGAAGGATAGGTTCCCATCGAGGTCGAAGAACATCCCGTTCCCCAGGTCGAATCCCACGGGGTGGTAGGGGGTATTGATGGTTTCTTCGACCGAATCGTTAACCTGGTAGCTTTCCTGGTTTCTGATGATATCGATTCTGAGTTCAGTTGCTTCCAATGAGGGATTTAAGCGGAGGGCTTCGAACGGTTCGCGGCTCCCCTGCTGCAGGCCGGTCATGTCCAGTGTTGCGCAGGAGGTGGTGAGGAGCAGCAGGATAGCTGGTAATAGCTTGATTTTCATGGCTTCATGATTTGTTAATAAACCCACATAGCATTTGGAAGATACTATTTTATTTGGGATGATTCATTCAGCTTTTCGGTTGTCCCCCGAAAAAAATCGGCCAGGTGGTGCCTTGCAAGCTCCTCTCCCTACATCCGCTCCACCATGTTGATCAACTCTACCAGCGAGTTGCACTGATACTTGCCCAAAATGTTGTTGCGCTGGGTGTTGATGGTGTTGGGTGAGAGGTCAAGCCGCGTGGCAATCTCCTTGGAGGTCATGCCAGTGGCTAACATCATCAAAACACGTTTCTCAGCTTCCGTTAACCTGTCTAATTTTTCAATCTTGTCCGCTAATGCAGGCTTCTCCAGGTGAGCCCTAATGCGACATAGGGATTCTTTGAGTTCTACTATGTCAATGGGCTTCAGTAAATAGTCTATGGCTTTCGCCCGGATGGCCTTGATGGCATAGTGCTCAAAACCGGTGACAAAAACAACCGCCGGACGAAATCCTTTGGAATGAATGATCTCCAATAATTCAAATCCACTCATCTCAGGCATCTCCACATCAAGAAATAACACGTCAGGGGGCGTCAGGGTAAGCTCTGTCCGTACACCCTTGACCGTGGTAAACCCCCGAATGATCCAGTCAGGCTCTAATAACGTGAGAATAGAGGTTAGTCGCTTGATTGCTAATATCTCATCATCAATGAGATAGCATACAGTTTTGCGTGTGTCATCCGTTCCTTTGATCGTCATAAATTGGATTAGTTGCTTGTGTACATTCAAATAGCCTGATTCTGGCTGTCGTCCCCTGGTTAGCCGCAGAGGTGATCGAAAAGTCTATTAGTAGGTGATATTTTTTTCTTACCAGCTCAATCATCTCCTCTGCCAGCTTTAATCCAGTCTTACTCGACTGCTCCCCGGAAGATCCTGAACACCCCATGCCAACACCATTGTCCGATACCTCAATCTCAACCCATTCGTCCGACATGGTCGATCTGCATCCTTTGCAAGGAGCCGAAACACCCCCGACCTGAACTACCCGGATCGTGAGCATCCCGGGATAGTCCAGCCCCGCAAATGCATGCTTGACGGCATTCTCAGCCAAGGTGAACACCAGAGTTCTAGGCATCACACAGTGAACCAGGTTATCAGGACAATCAATCCGATAATCGAAAATGCCGGGCTTTCTCTTCTTCTCTATTAACAGATAATCAGATAAAAAATCCATCTCTTCCCCGATCGGGATCAAAATCCGCTGACGATTAACCAGAGAGGTCCGAAGTAATCGGGTGTATTTCGATAGTAATAGCTCCGCATCTTCCGGAGCATCAGCTTCGTAAAGGCTTCTGATGTTATTCAATACATTAAAAGTGAAGTGTGGCTCAAATTGCCTTTGTATTCCAATGTATTGAAGCTTAAGTAGATCCTCTTCCATCTTCTTTTTCTCACCAGCTAGCCTTCCCCGGTATCGAATCAGCAACTCAAGCGCAATAAAGGCCAACCCCCAGGCCAATAGCCAGATCAGCGGAATCAGGTAGCGGAAGTGATTAATCCGACGCTCCAATAAGTATTCCATTGTGGAGGTGCAAATATGAAATTGGTTCCGATGTTCGTGACTCAGGTATGGACTGACCCAGTAATATAGATCAGTCAGATTAATCGGTAATTTACAGGGATGCTCAAGGTGCTGATCAAACATCCAGATAAAATCTCGGGATCCTCCAATCAGGAACGTTTCCTGACGACCATCCCCGTCAATATCTGCGAAAACCTCTGTCCCTGCTTGAAAATCAGGAATCACTTTTTTGCTACTGAGCAAATTTAAGTCGATATCGTAGCGGTGAACCACCCCATTGATCATGATGTTCAAGTGCTTACGAATTGAGTCCCACTGGGGGAAATTCAAAAACTCGTTCGTCTTTTCGAACTGCAGGAGATTCATTCTGATGAGCTCCCCGGAGGTGCTGTAGAGCGCTGTAATCGACCGTCCCGGCTTAGGCCCCAGATGGATAGAAACAATCGACCAGAACAATTCATCGCCTATGGTAATCGGGCTAACCTGGCAGGAGCTTGAGTATGCCCCAACCGCAATGGGTTCGAACACAAATTCGAGATCCTGATTCAACACGTAAAACCAGAGAATCTGGTCGGGATAAACGGCAGCTGAATCACTATTGTTATAGGCTGCCGTGGTGGCAGTGAGGTAATATTCTGCCGACTTAGGATCCTTTACCAGGATCGGGTTGTGAAGGGCAGCATGGCAGGGTGGAGACCTCTTCACCTCTTCCGTTATCAGGTCGATAGCATAGAAAGCTCTTGGTTTTGGATGAAAGGCTCCGTTAATAGCTACTAGAAGCTGGGCTCCCTTGCCCTCCGTGGGGGGTAAAACGCCAAAGACATAACACTGTTGATTGTCTGAATCTATTCCCGCTGCAATGGTGTCAATAAACAGCCTTCGTGGATTATTGGGGCGACTCATATCGGGATGAATCACAAACACAAAGATGGAGTCTTCAAAGTTCCTGAAATATAGGCACTCACGAACACCGTCCTGGTCGGTGTCCAGGTAACTAACCGGAGGCCTACCATCTTCTTTGCGCCCTCGGAAGTCCCACTGACCAATGACGGAGCTGTCCGACTGGATCATCAGGGTGCTGCGATACTCCTGCTCTTCCCTGAGGATCATCCGTTCGCTCGATCCATCCTTGTTCAGGTCATCATATCCTAACCAGAACTCCTCGGAAGTACCCTTTTCCCACACCACACGGACGCTGTATTTGTCGAAGTTCCAGGGAATGCTCAGAATGAACAGGAACACGATGCCTAAGCTGACCAGCCCCTCGAAGAGATAAATTCCAATGGTATGACGTTTCTTAAACATAGGGTCCAGAAAACAGCCCCAGCGTTACGGTCGCCTGGCCGTTTGTGCCTGGTTTAGTTAGTTTTGATCAAAGATAGGAATCTGTCTCTTATTGACAACAGCTGTTGGTAGGTTCCACAAAAAGATTCAGAGAAAGCTAGTGTTTCAGGGTGTTTTTGATCGTGGTGATCATTGTCTCTCTGTTCATGGAGAAGGTTCGGCTTTTCAGGTTGCAGAGTTCATAGAGTTCCAAAGCTTTTTCGAGGAATTTGTTCGATTGTTCTGATGCATCGGCAACTCCCAGTTGGTAAAACCATTCTGCCAGGAGTTCGATATTTTCCACGCTAAAGCCCAGAATACTATCGAGATAGCTTTCCGAATCCTGTTGGCCCATGGATAAAAAAAGATCAAGGTCGAAATTACCTTCCTGGAGCAGCATCTCTTTGGCCTCCTCCAGGTGATCATCCTCCAGGGTGGCTGTGGCATTGCCTCCACCAAAGAGTTTACGTCTGAGGGCCATGATCAGGGTTCCGATTTTGGCAATTTCGCGGAGGATATAATCTTTTTGTTCCATTTGGTTGAGCCTGACTGCAAAGATTAGAAAATTCTCAACCAAAATGATCCTCCATGTTTTTCGACGTGGTTAAGATTTGGATGGTTCCAGATTGGGGCTAATGGCTCTGCCAGCTGTTGATCTTGGGAGACGAAATAGTTAGGCATCAGGGTTTCGTACCGATGATGGTTGGCTAACAGGCATATAGCCAGCCCATATTGCTCTGAATAGAACCGGTCGCACATCACCTGCGGGTAATCATAAGGTAGGTAAATATCGTGTAAGTGGACTAGTACACCCTTTTTCAATTTTGGCAGGATCTCGAGAA
>JAAYIP010000217.1 GCA_012523435.1 Bacteroidales bacterium
GCTGGAGATCCAAGAACCCACGATTCTAGCCAGAACAGTCAAGTCGGTTTTGTTTCCGGTAAAGAGGCTCCATCCGATGATTGCCCCAACGATAGCTTGGGTAGTTGACACGGGCAGGCCGTTTTTGTTCATGCCGAAAACCGTTATTGCTGCACAAAGGGATACGGTAAATGCGCCACCCAGGGCATCGACAGAGCTCAAGCTGGTCAGGGTTTCGGAAGTACCCCGGCCTTGGAACACAGCCCCAATGATGACAAACACGCTGGCAATGATAGCTGCTTTACGGAACCGCAGCATTTTGGAACCAACCGCGGTGCCAAAGATATTGGAGGCATCATTGGCTCCGAGCGACCAGCCCAGGAAGAGTCCGCTTGTCAGAAATAATGCAAAAAGCATTTAATGGAACAGGTAATAGTTAAACAGTTCGTTTGATAGCCATAATAGCAAGAAGATCAGCAGCACGCTCGGCGGCATCCGAGAGGTTTTCTATGTGGAGAGTGAAGTACCGGAGATGAAATTTCTCGCTAAGGTTCACACTAGGCATCTCCTGAAAAACCCTGCGCTTAATGGCGTCAGCCAATTTATCCGCCTCTTTTTCAAACAGATAAACCCGATGAATCTTCTCTTTAACTGACTCTGGATCTCTGAAGTATGCTCGTGCCGCCGGGATGACTGATTCAACTGCGCTACAAGAAAGCTCAGATAATTTAATCAGATCCTGATTCAGCTCTGCTGGAACGAAGGGTACCTCAACATCAAACTGGTAGAGGTTTGTTTTGGCAATATCAATAATATCATCAAGATCCTCCAGTAGGCGAAGGATATCTCCCCTGAGTTGTGGCATCAGAGATTGGGTGTAAAGCAGCTGCTCAATTTTTCGTTTGGCCAGATCCGCTTCCGTTTCGAGATTGCTCAGGGTTCTCAGGTTGTCGATGAAGTTCTCACGCTTGCCAAACAGGTAATTTTTAACCCCCTCTTTAAAAATCAACATACCTTGATCGATGGTATTCATAAAACCGTCAATCAATTCGATCGATTGGTTGGCTCGTCTGAATGGTATCATAAGGATGATGGATTAGTCATTTGGTGATCGATTATATCATCAGTAAAGATAAGTGTAATAAATTGGGTTATTTGTAGATCTACAAAAACTTGCAGTTTCCAGATCGAATACTATTGTAGAGTTTTTGGAATAATCTATTAGACTGATTTACTATTATTTATAATACTCTTCGTAAAGCTCAAAAATCAACAAACTTGATTGTTATGAGATTTTTGTAGAGGTATTATAGTGCTCCGATCAGGGATAATTTGGAGGGTTTGATGCCAATGGTAGCTCTACCAAGGTTCAGTATCGTTCTTTTAGTCCGGATAGGAAGCTCGGATTTTAAAAACGAAAGGGCCACCCATTTTCAAATGGGTGGCCCTTTTCTGTCGGGGTGGCAGGATTCGAACCTGCGACTCCCTGCTCCCAAAGCAGGTGCGCTAACCGGACTGCGCTACACCCCGTAATGGGTGTTGATATTATTGTGAGCGATACATTCCGAGGAGCATCTTCGAGGCTTTTTCGTAGCCATCGTAAAGTGCCTCATAATCCTCCTTGCTTAACGCTCCCAAGGCAAAAATAACTTCTAACAAGGCCGCACATTCAAACACATTGCCCCTGGCGATGGTATAAAAATGCTTCTTGTCCTCCGGAGTCATTCTGCCAGTTCCTTCGGCCAGGTTTAGGACACTGTTCAGGCTCGCTCTCTTCCATTGCTCAACAATGTAGGAATCAAGATCGGTCATTGCCCTGACCTTCTTAAAGACAACAAAATTGAGCTTCTTCAGCTCCTGGTACAGATCCAGCTTTTCAAAATCAAACATGGCTCAATTTAAGACAGATTGACACCTTGCGGAGAGAGGGGGATTCGAACCCCCGGTACACTAATCGCATACGGCAGTTTAGCAAACTGCTGGTTTAAGCCGCTCACCCATCTCTCCAAATAACGTGCGGCAAAATTAAACAAATATCAAAACAAAACAAGGTGTCCGGCAAAGCACCGGACACCTTGTAAAAACTATTTCTTACTATTCTTATTCTGATTCGGATCGCCTATAGAACTTCGCATCGCAGTGTCGGCTTCGATGTTTTTGTATCGCTGGTAATCCATAATCCCAAGGTTTCCAGCCCGGAAAGCTTCAGCCATTGCCAGAGGAACCTGAACTTCTGCCTCAATCACTTTTGCACGAGCTTCTTGAGCTTTAGCCTTCATCTCCTGCTCCAAAGCAACAGCCATGGCGCGGCGCTCCTCAGCCTTTGCCTGAGCAATGTTCTTATCGGCATTGGCCTGATCGATTTGCAGCTCAGCTCCGATGTTCTTCCCGATATCAATGTCAGCTATATCGATGGAAAGAATTTCGAAAGCCGTCCCTGCATCCAATCCCTTCTCAAGAACTACGCGGGAGATGTAATCCGGGTTCTCCAAAACGCTCTTATGAGAATCGTTTGAACCGATAGAAGAAACAATGCCCTCCCCTACTCTTGCCAAAACCGTCTCCTCGCCAGCACCTCCAACCAATTGTTTGATATTGGCTCTAACCGTTACCCTCGCTTTAGCAATCAATTCAATCCCGTCTTTTGCAACAGCCTTTACAGGCGGAGTATTAATCACTTTGGGGTTAACCGACATCTGCACGGCTTCCAAAACATTTCTTCCTGCAAGGTCGATGGCTGTAGCCATCTTAAAATCAAGACCAAGATTAGCCTTGTCGGCCGAAACTAACGCATTGACAACAATCTGAACATGACCACCCGCCAGATAATGTGCTTCAAGATCGTCACGATTCAGTCTTAAACCAGCTTTTGTGCTAGTTATCAGTGCATTAACAATAACTCTCGGTGGAACTTTTCTCCAGCGCATAAAGATCAACTGGATCAGGGAAACCCTCACCCCACTGATCAAAGCCTGAAACCACAATCCCAGCGGCACCACATACATCAGAACCGCCAAGCCAATGATTGAGGCCGCTATGATTCCCATCAGATAAATCATGTTCGTTTCCATATTTAACTCTTTTTAGGTTTAACAATAACATACGTGGAGGCAATCCTGACAATAACCACTTCCACCTTGTGATCAATAAACGGGCCTTCAGAATGCCCTTCTATTCGCTCCTCTCCAAATTGAACGGTGCCAACAGGCGCTAGCCTTGTTAGTGTAATACCCTCATCACCAGGCTTCAGACCATGATCGTTAGCATTCTCCACCTTGGATCCAATCTCGGTGCTCAGGGAAACACGTTTCCAGGTTCTCGCTCGAAAGGCAATTATGATGAGGATGATGATCAGGAAGAGAACCACCAATAATACAATCAGTCCAGTCAAAACTCCGAAAGCACTGAAAGCCAGATAGACAGCCAGCCCCATCAGTATCAGCGCTCCAATACCAGCAATGGTAATCCCCGGAATAACCAGGATCTCTAACAAAAATAAAAGCAGTCCTGCCAGAATAATCAGGAAAATTCCTAATAGCGACATAGTTGATTATCAATCAATTGTAACTTGAAGGCCACGCTCTTCCAAACCTTCTTTCATTGGAGCCAAGATAGTCAATTCACCACTCTTAATTTCACACTTTCCTTTGTGATGGGTAATTAACGTGCACTGCTCAGCCTGCCAGGAATCATGACCGCAAATCAGGATTAACGACTGAATGACATGCTCAAAGGTATTGACCTCATCGTTATGCAGAACGAGAAACCGCTTCTGCTCCTTACCAGTGCTGGCGAATTCGCGGGAATAGGGATCCCGCTGTGTAACATTTCCTTCCATTGGTTGTTTAAAAGGATTGCCAAATTAAAAAAATTATTAACAATCCGTTCTTGAGTTGTTAATAAAGTTGATTCACCAGGCACAACCAATCGGCAACGAGTTGGTATATTTGCTTAATTACTAAAAAGATCAGCAAGATGACAAATCTCAAAACCGGGGATAAGGCTCCCGATTTTTCTTTCACTAATCAAGAGGGACAATCCAAAAAGCTATCCGACTTTAGAGGTCACAAGGTGATACTCTACTTCTACCCAAAGGACAACACTCCGGGATGCACGCAAGAGGCTTGCAGCCTTCGCGATGGATACGATGAGTTGACCGGAAAGGGGTACGAGGTGATCGGCGTGAGTCCGGATAGTCAGAAATCTCATGACGGTTTTCGTTCCAAGCATAACCTGCCTTTTCATCTGGTCTCGGATTCCGACAAATCCATTGCAACGAGCTATGGAGTTTGGGGGAAAAAGAAAATGATGGGAAGAGAGTATATGGGTATCATACGGACCACCTTTGTTATCAATGAGAAAGGCCTGATTGAACAGGTGATTGAGAAAGTCGATACCAAAAACCACGCGGTACAGGTGGTCAACCTCATGGAAAATTGAGTCGGTTTTTCCATTTTTGCATGTTTTCCGCATCCATAATACCAGCTAATTACAATTAAGATGGAAAAAGATAATCCAATACAGAAAGAAAAAATGAAAGCGCTGCAACTCACACTCGACAAAATCGAAAAGAGTTACGGCAAAGGAACAATCATGCGCATGGGTGATGGTGCTATTGAGGACATCCCGTTCATCCCGTCCGGTTCCATCAGCCTCGACATTGCGCTTGGGGTTGGAGGATACCCTCGAGGCCGCGTGATCGAAATTTACGGTCCGGAGTCTTCCGGAAAGACCACCCTGGCTCTTCACGCAATTGCTGAATCACAGAAAGAGGGCGGAACTGCAGCTTTTATCGATGCAGAACACGCGTTCGACCGGTTTTACGCCGAAAAGCTGGGCGTTGATGTGGAAAATCTGCTGGTATCTCAACCGGATAACGGAGAGCAGGCTCTGGAAATAACCGACCACCTGATTCGGTCAGGAGCTATCGACATTATTGTGATCGACTCAGTAGCAGCCCTGACACCAAAAGCCGAAATCGAAGGCGAAATGGGCGAATCAAAAATGGGACTTCAAGCCAGGCTGATGTCTCAAGCCCTCAGGAAGTTAACCAGCAATATCAGCAAAACACGGACCTGTGTCATTTTTATCAATCAGCTTCGAGAGAAAATCGGAGTGATGTTTGGTAATCCGGAGACAACTACCGGAGGCAACGCCCTGAAGTTCTATGCTTCAGTCAGAATTGATGTCAGAAAAGTTGGACAGCTGAAGGAAGGCGATGAGATGACTGGCAATAGAACCCGCGCTAAGATTGTAAAAAACAAGGTAGCCCCTCCTTTCAAAAAAGCTGAATTTGATCTGGTTTATGGTGGAGGAATCTCCAGAATAGGCGAGATTGTTGACCTCGGAGTTGAGCTCAATATCGTTAAAAAGTCGGGCTCCTGGTTCTCCTATGGAGAAACCAAACTCGGTCAGGGTCGCGAGGCCGTCAAAACCCTACTGGAAGATAACCCCGAACTGGCAGATGAGATCATTAAAAAGATAAAGGATTCACTTCAAAATGTTAAAAGCTAACTATCCAACTTCCCCCGGGAGAGCCCTACTACTGGTTATAACCCTAACGTTCCTGATCCTGACAGGCTGCGGTCAGAAGG
Source organism: Bacteroidales bacterium (assembly GCA_012523435.1). GTDB lineage: Bacteria > Bacteroidota > Bacteroidia > Bacteroidales > UBA12481 > UBA12481. The sequence continues at coordinate 5,574 of JAAYIP010000217.1, forward strand.
AGGCTCAAAAAGACAATTCGAATGCCGTCCCTACGCCCGATTCAACCAGCATTAGCACTCTCAATCAAATGATTCGGGAAAATCCGACTAACTCAGAGTTGTTCTCACGCCGGGCAAAAATCTATGCTAGCCGCAAGAATTATGCTCAAGCACTTAATGATCAGACAATTGCATTAAGTCTTGATTCAGCAAAGCCGGAATATTACATCAATCAGGCCGAATATTTTATCATGGAAGGCCAGCCAAACAGTGCAAAAAAAGCACTTAATGCCTGCCTCACCCGAATGCCTGGGAACACCGATGTGATGCTTAAGTTAGCCGAAATCCATCTATACCTCCAAGAGTACGGTCTGGCGAAAATCGTTCTTAAAGACGTAGCAACTCTCGACAATAACCTGGCCCAGATGTTCTTTCTGCAAGGACTAATCTCCCTGGAAACCGTCGATACGGCAGGTGCTATCCGAAATTTCCAGATGGCTATTGACAAAGAACCCGATTTCTATGCTGCTTATATTCAGGCTGGCAAGTTGTTTTTAGCAAAGCATGACGATCTGGCAATTCACTATTTCCAGTCGGCTATCGATCTTGAACCTGTTAGCTATGAAGCCCGATATCTGCTTGGACTCTATTATCAAGATCATGGATATTTAGATGAGGCCCACCAGCAGTATGAGTTTATCATTCAGACAATTGATAGCACCCAGGCACCGCCCTATTTCAATCGGGGTTACATCGAAATGGTGTATAAAGGTGATTACGAAAAAGCTATCGAATGGTTTTCCCTCGCCATTGAAAGGGACCCACTCTATACCGAAGCCTGGTATAACCGGGGCTTTAGCCACGAATTAAACGGCGACCTGCGAAAGGCACGAGAAGATTACCAGCAAGCAATGGAACTCAGTCCTAATTTTCCACTGGCTATCAAAGGACTCAATCGGATTGATGATAAGAAACCGCTAACCAGTGATCAGCTTTAAAATAAAAACAAAATATCATGATACGTTTAATTCGGTATCTGCCGTTATTGTTGGTCATTGCCCTCACGGGCTGTAGCCAGCAGGAGAAAACCAATGCTTTCAGGCCAGAGCCAGTCAGGTTGTCCTCCAACCTTCTCACCCCGGAAGCCCTATGGTCATTTGGCAGACTGAGCGGAGTAACGGTATCGCCCGACGGTGATCAGATCCTTTTCGGTATCACCTTTTATAATCTTGAAGAGGGACGAGGGTACCGTGATCTTTACCTCATGCCAGCCAAAGGAGGTGATCGACAGGAGGTGACACGGACCCCGGATAATGAACACAGTGAATCCTGGAGACCTGATGGTCTAAAAATCAACTACCTGAGCAACAAGTCTGGATCCACACAATTGTGGGAAATCAACCCCGATGGTTCTGGTGCCCGTCAAATTACTAATATCGAAGGTGGTATCACCGGGTATCGCTATTCGCCTGATATTAAGAGAATTGCCTTTACTAGACCCGTCAAAGCTAAGCCCGGAGTAGCCGAAAAACACCCCGATCTGAGTCACGCTAACGCCCGGATTTATGATGATTTGATGTTTCGACATTGGGATGAATGGGTCGAGTCGTTCTCTCATATCTTCATAGCGGAAATCGAAAGAGGGAAACTGGTTAACATCCAAGATATCATGGAAGGAGAACCCTGGGAGTCACCAGTTAGACCATTCGGTGGCATGGAACAGATTGTCTGGTCGCCCGACGGAACCTGCCTGGTTTATACTGCCAGAAAGAAAGAAGGTGTTGAATACGCCCTCTCTACTAACACCGATCTTTTCCTCTACAACATTGATAATCAATCTACGATCAATCTTACAGCAGGAATGCCCGGTTATGATAAGAATCCTCTCTTTTCACCTGATGGAACCCTCCTTGCTTTTGAGAGTATGGAGCGTGACGGATATGAGAGTGACAAAAACCGGCTAATGGTTCTGGAGCTGGCCACGGATTCCATCAAGGATCTTACCAGAAACTTTGATCAGGATGTACAATCACCGATCTGGACAGTAGACGGACAGAAGCTCTATTTCATCTCGGATTATCAGGCTACGGAGGATATCTATTGCTACGATGGAGTAACAGACACGATTAAACGCGTCACTGAGGGGATTCACAATTACACCCTGGCACAACCCGCTGGTAATCATCTGATTGCTGTTCGTCAATCGATGTCGAAACCGGATGAATTGTACAAGGTTGATCCCGCAACCGGTAATGCTGAAGAGATCTCGTTTATCAACAAGCCATTGCTTGATCAAATTGAGATGGGGAGGATTGAATCGAGGTGGATTAACACAACGGATGGCAAACAGATGAAGGTGTGGGTCATTTATCCTCCTGGTTTTGACCCTGGTCGGGCCTATCCAACATTGCTCTATTGCCAGGGCGGGCCGCAGAGTACAGTCAGCCAGTTCTGGTCGTACCGCTGGAATTTCCAGATCATGGCAGCCAATGGATACATCATAGTTGCCCCCAACCGTCGCGGGGTTCCGGGGTTCGGGAAAGAGTGGAAAGAACAGATTTCAGGGGATTACGGTGGGCAAAACATGCAGGATTACCTGTCGGCCATCGACAGCCTGGCTAAAGAGCCTTATGTGGATGAAAACCGTTTGGGAGCCGTAGGAGCTTCGTATGGCGGATTCAGCGTCTATTGGCTGGCGGGTCATCACGAGGGGCGGTTTAAGGCTTTTATCGCTCACGACGGAGCTTTCAATATGGAGAGCAAATATCTCGAAACAGAGGAAATGTGGTTTGTTAACTGGGATTTAGGAGGCCCATTTTGGGATACACTAAATCAGGTTGCCCAGAATAGCTTCGAAAATTCTCCGCATCATTTTATCCAAAAATGGGATACTCCAATATTGGTTATTCACGGAGAGAAAGACTATCGGATCCCAGCCTCCCAGGGAATGCAGGCTTTTGCAGCTGCCAGGCTCAGGGGTATACCCTCCAGGTTGCTGTTGTTTCCGGAAGAGAACCACTGGGTGCTCTCGGCTCATAACGGAATCCTCTGGCAAAGAGAGTTCTTCAGTTGGCTCGATCAGTGGCTAAAAGACTAATCCATAATCTTTTAACTCTTCACTCAAAAATTCGGCCACAGGCTGAGGGAAAGGATAACGATTCACCTCCTGATCCGGAGTAAAGAGAAGTGAGCCTATCGTATCAGGCTCTTTACTCTGTTTTGTTGGGGCCAGTCGAAAAAAACGAATTTCGATTATTTGATGGCTTAAAGTATGTCTTAAACGTCTAATCTCCTGCAGATCAGGAACATCAAGGCCATAAATAGAACGCCATTGCTGGGAGAGTTCTTTTGAATCCAGATCTCCCTCCACCAGAGGCAGTTCGTAGAGTCCCTGCCACACATCTTTTTGTTGTCTCTTTCGGATTGCCAAACCATTATCTGACTGATAGAAAAGGTAGTTAAAGACACGTTCGATCTTCTTCTGATCCCGGGCTTTTACGGGGAGAGTACTGGTTAAATCTAATCGATAAGCCTGACAAACACGTGACAAGGGGCATGAAGAGCAGGAGGGAGAGCGTGGGGAGCACACTGTAGCTCCCAAGTCCATCATAGCTTCGTTAAAATCGCCGGGACGATCCCGATCTATTAACTTCTGAGCCAACTCTTTAAAGTGCCTTTTGGCAGGGGAGGAGCTAATCGGAGTGTCATCCGCATAAAAGCGGCTCAATACACGAAAGACATTCCCATCCACCGCTGCCTGGGGCTCTCCATAACAAATCGAGGAGATGCAGGATGCAGTATAATCTCCCACTCCTTTCATTAAAATAAGCTCCTCGTAAGTGCCTGGCAATCTGTTATTATGATGATCCCGAATCCACTTAGCCATCTCATGAAGATTGCGGGCCCGACTGTAATAACCAAGTCCCTGCCATAGCCTCA